>DASYTZ010000138.1:0-4090 GCA_036001745.1 Pyrinomonadaceae bacterium | reverse complement strand
GACCGGCGCGCGCCGGCCAGCGCACCGAGCATTAGAAAAGCATTCTGTCCGCGTTGCCAAACCAGCCGCTCAGTTGCGACTGCGAATATCTCGGGATGCAACGCACGCAGCATTCGAACACGTTGGGCCGGTCCAGGCTTTTCGAATTGTTCACGCGGAATGACTTCGATAGTAACGTCGGGAAAGCGGCCTTTCAGTTGTTCATGCGCGCACGCCGGATCGCCGCTCAGCGTTAACAGGGCTATCTTCATTCGATTTACTGGGCCGCCTTCGTCGCCGAAGATAGCCACCGGCGTGGCGTGAATAACGTGCGGAACTCGTGGCTGCGAAGCAGAAAAGTTTCCAGCGGTCCTCGACCTGTCTTCGCGCAAAAATAAACAGCCACGAGTAAGAAGATCAGCGCGTAACTAACAGTGGAAGTTGCGGCTGCGCCGCGCGCACCGAATTTCGGCACGAGCAGCAGATTCAGTCCGATGTTGCAGCCAAGCGTTACCAGCCAAAACACCGGAATCGCGACCGGCAAACCGGTGCCCGTGAAGTGTTGCACCAGCACCGACTCCAGCCCCACCAAAAAAATGCCCGGCAACAGTATCAATAACTGCACAGTCGCGTCGGCAAAACGCGCGCCGTAAATGAGTGGCAGCATGAAAGACAGTGCTGCGGCCGCGCCGCACGTCATCAGCATTATGACCGTCGTGTGACGCGTTACCTGCACAGCGAATTCACCGCGCGTGTCCTGGGACGCGGCCACGCGCGGAAACAGAAGCGTGGCAATCACGCCCGGCAGCATCAGAAGCAAAAAGGAAAATTGCGACGCTACGCCGTACACACCGGCTTCAGCCGCGCCGCGAAAGTGGTTCACAATCAGAAGGTCTGCGCGAAAAATAATCGCGCCGGCCATAATCGAAATGTAGAACTTAAAGCCGTATGCGAGCATGGCTTTCAACAACTGCGCGTCTGGCCGCATTGTGCGCGCCGGATTTAGGGCTGCGATGACTCGGCCAAGAAAGATCGCAAGGACCAGGCTGAGGACGCTCCCGGCCGCAGTATTCAAAGAAATCAAAAATGACAATTGTTGCCGCAGAACAATTAGCGCAATCACGGCATTGACCAGGACCAAAGCCGGGAGTAATGCGTCAAACAGATTGAGCTGGCGAATTCGATCCATGGCCAGCAACACGTTCAGGTTGAGCACAAACAGAAGCTGAAACGGAATGGAAACTGCCGCGATCGCCAGCAGACGCGTCCCCACTCCGCCGAACATTGAGGGCCGCAACCACGCGAGCGCTAACACGCCGGCCGCGAGCAAACTTCCAATCAGTAACGCGAAAACGATGGCGTTCGCCCAAATTTGTCCGACGGTGTTTCGGTCTCGCGCGATAAAATACGTATTCGCCGATGGCAGTCCCGCGCTGCCGATTTGCAGGGCCAGCGCCACGGTGACGTTGACCACGGCATAAGCGCCAAAACCGTCCGGCCCCAACCAACGCGCGATGACAATTCCGGATCCAAATACACCCGCCAGCATCAAAAGCCGTGTGCCGAAAGTTAGTACGACGCCTGACACGAAACTGCCGAACACGGGTTCGTCATCCAGCAAAGTCGTCGCGGCAGTTTCTGAAGTTGCAGCCATGATGTACCGCAAGCTGGCAGCCCGCGCTACTTAATCCAACGATCGTACCAAACGCTCAAATTTAGAAGGCACCAGAGATGGGCGCTCCAATCGTTCTGTTCTCGCCGATGTTCATCCACCAGACGCTCGATGAATTTGTAATCGAAGAAATTGCGTTCACGAATTCGAGAGTTCATCACGAGCTGAACTAGGTCTTCGCCTTTTGGTCCGCGAAACCATTCGCGCGCCGGCGCGCCGAACCCGCGCTTTGGTTTGTAAAGTAGATCCCGGGGCAGGATCGATTCGAGCGCGCGCTTGAGAATGTGCTTGCCCGTGGCGCCCTTTACTTTCAACTCACGCGGCAAGCCCATCGCGTACTCGATCAGATGATGATCGAGAAAAGGCACGCGCGCTTCGACTGATGTTGCCATGGTGATCTTGTCGACGCGCATCAGAAGCAACTCAGGCAAACGAAGTTTCAATTCCAGGTAAGTCATGCGCGCCGCGAAGTCGGAATCCGGCCGTTCGCGTTCGATGTGATCGAGGTATTTCCGAACGACGTCGTGCGTTGAGAGTCCGTTGTACCGTGCGCGCAAATCGGGCGACAGCACTTTCGGTTTTGTCGTTTCGTCGAACACGCCGACCCCACCCCAGAAGAGCGATTGATCGTTTCCCAGACGACGAATCAGCTCACCGGCTTTTTGCTTTTTGAAAGTTTTCCGCGCCAGAGGTGCGGCGACGGCGGCTGCGGCGCGACGTGCTGCCAGGGGCGCGCGTTCGGCGTACCGCCAAAAGCGTTCTTCGATCCGCAAGTAAGTGCCGAACCAATCATAGCCGCCAAAGATTTCATCTGAGCCTTCGCCGACCTGCACCACGATCGTCCCCGACTCGCGTGCCAGTTTGGAAACGTAGTACAGCGGCACACAGACGGGATCGGCAATCGGCTCGTCCTGATGAAAGACCAGCTCCGGTAAAAACTTTTCCATCTCTTCGCGGCCGATGATTACTTCGTGATGATTCGTGTTGAAGCGCTTTGCAAGAGTGCGCGCCGCATCGAGCTCATTTAGTTCTTCCGTGTCATGAAAACCGACGGTGAACGTGCGCACGGGCTGGGTCATCAGCTCAGACATCAACGCGACGTTCGCCGACGAATCAACACCGCCCGAGAGGAAGACCCCGAACGGGACGTCTGCCATCATGCGTTTCTTGATCGAGTCACGCAGCAGCTCGAGGATCTTCTGCTGATGCTCTTCTTCGCTGACTTGCGCGTCGGGCGATGATGGCGGCAGCGCGTCCCAGTACTGCGTCAGACGCGCTTCGCCATCGCGCTCAATCACCAGCATGTGGCCTGCGGGAATCTTCTGCACGCCGCGGAAAAGAGTCTGCGGCGCCGGCGTCGTCAGAAACGTGAGGTAGTGATAAAGCGCTTCTTCGTTAACCTCCGGTGTAATGGCGGGATGTTGCAGGATTGCTTTGATTTCGGAAGCGAAGATGAAGCGGCCGTCTGCCTGGTAGAAGTAGAGTGGCTTTACGCCCGCGCGATCGCGCGCCAGCACCAGCCGGTCGCGATTGGCATCCCAAATCGCGATCGCGAAATCGCCTTCGATCTCGTGAACGAAGTCGAGTCCGCGCTCTTCATAAAGGTGCAGGATGGTTTCTGAATCTGTTCGCGAAGCGTAAACGTGGCCGCGTTCTTCCAGGCCTTCGCGTAACTGAGCGTGGTTGTAAATCTCACCGTTGAAAACCAGCCAGACGCGATCAGTGCACCCGTGCATCGGCTGATGACCGGCTTCCGACAAATCAATGATCGACAATCGCCGAAACCCAAATCCGCCGCGCGCGTCGTCGAAAACCAGTTCGCCGGCATCGTCAGGCCCGCGATGCGTCATCACATCGCGCATTGACACGAGCAACTGGCGCTCGACATTGCCGCGCGCCGCCCCGTATTCCCAGACTCCGCAGATGCCGCACATTCAAATATTGCCGATTGCTGATTGCTGATTGCTGATTGCAAGACACTGCTGCGCAACGTCCTGAAACAGCTTAGACATTACGTAGTATCGAAGACCCGAACCATCGTTAATCTGAAACTCTGTATTTGGTTTAGCGAGCTGCTCGATCGCGCGCCGATAAACGCGCGCGTCCTGATCGAAAAGGTGCTGCTTCGCTTCTGCGATCGTCTTACAGTTTGACACGTCGACGGCTTCCGAAAGCACGATCGACCGGCCGGTATCGATTCCTTCGTCGACGAAGAAGACGGAAATCCCAATCGGATCGCCTTGCAACAGCGACCATTCCATGACGCTGCGGCCGCGATATTTCGGCAACAGGCCAATGTGCGCGTTCAGAATGCCCAGCCGAAAACACTCGATTGTCTCACGATGATAGATATTTCCCGACTTGTGCAATCCGATATCGAGCTTCATCTCTTTCACTCGCGAAATCGTTTCGCGATCGTGCAGAGGTCGGCTGAATCGA
>DASYTZ010000137.1:0-30041 GCA_036001745.1 Pyrinomonadaceae bacterium | reverse complement strand
TTATCTGTGTAATCTGTGTAATCTGCGGATGAGCCTCCCTCTCAAACAACCCTACCTGCCGATGGAAGCGAAGTCTGTCGCGCAGCTTCCATCCGGCGAGCAGTGGCAATACGAGCCGAAATGGGACGGCTTTCGCTGCATTGCATTCCGCGATGGCAGCAAAGTTGATCTGCAATCGAAGAGCGGACAGCCACTCGCACGTTACTTTCCTGAATTAGTTGAAGCGCTCCTCAAGCTGAAACCAAAACAGTTCGTGCTCGACGGCGAAATTGTTGTCCCCGTTAAAAGAAAGTTCTCGTTCGACGATCTGTTGATGCGCATTCATCCGGCGGCAAGTCGCATCAAGAAGCTTTCACAGGAAACCCCAGCGAAGTTGATCGTGTTCGATTTGCTGGTTGACGATCGCGGGAAATCGCTGGTCGATCTCCCGTTGAAGGAAAGAAGAAAGAAGCTCGCTGCGTTTGCGAAGAAGTACTTTGCGAAAAACCGATCGATAGAGCTTTCGCCGTGCACATCAGATTTGAAAATCGCCAAAGACTGGTTGCGCGGAGCGGGCGTCGATCTCGATGGTGTGATCGCCAAGCGGCTCGACATGCCTTATCAAAGCGGCAACCGTCACGGCATGGTCAAGGTCAAGCGGCTGCGCACCGCCGACTGTGTCGTCGGCGGATTTCGTTATGCGTCGGAAGGAAAGGTGGTCGGCTCGTTACTGCTCGGGCTGTACGACGACGAAGGACTGCTGCATCACGTCGGTTTTTCTTCCAGCTTTAAAGCCAGCGAGAAACCAGCGCTGACGAAGAAGCTCGAGAAGCTGATCAAACCACCAGGTTTCACCGGCAACGCTCCCGGCGGCCCAAGTCGCTGGGCCACAGAACGATCAGCCGAATGGCAACCGCTGGCTCCGAAGCTCATTGCCGAAGTTCAATACGATCACTTTACTGGAGGCCGCTTCCGCCACGGCACAAAGTTCCTCCGCTGGCGTCCAGACAAGAAGCCGCAGCAGTGCACGTTTGAGCAGGTGAAGCGCTGATTTTTGGAGTGCGGCGGCTTGACGCCTCTTTCTTACGTGTCATCGTCCCTGGAAACGCAATCCAAAGCGCCGTCAAGCCGGCGCACTCCAAAATCACTGCAAGACAAAGTTATACGTAATCACTCCCTGTACTTTCACCGGCTGGTTGTTCAAGAGCGTCGGTGTGAAGCGCGCGCGTTTGGCAGCGTCTTCGGCGGCGTGAATCAACGTGGGATGACCGTTCACGGCATGAGCCGAAATTACATTGCCGCTCTCATCCACCAGAATCTGGACATTCACTGGCCCTTGCGCCCCCATCTGTTTGGCGAAGATGGGATAGGCCGGCTTCGGAAGATTGATTATTTTCGAAATCAGAACGGTTGAGGGTAATCGTTGCGGTCCCGCCGGCTTAACGGGCGTCGGTTCCGGCGTGGGTTGCGGCGTTACAACTTGTGGTGTGGTTGGCCCTGAACAGGTTGGGCATCCGTCCCTTTCAGTGGACGAATCCGGCGGGTTTGCGTTCCGGCCGGTGATATTTACCTGCCCCTCGACTGGCGGACTGGTTGGGCCAGTGACGCCAATCTCTTGCGGCGTCACTCTTAGATCATCGACGGGTGGAACTTGCGCGATCCTCTCCGGTATTTCGATGTGCTGATCGACCGGCGCTTTCGATGCGACATGTCTATGTACCGGTTGAGAGGGTCGCGGGCCTTCGGGTGTAACCGGTTTCACCGGCGGAATCCAATAATCGAGAAGCAAGTCGCGATTTTGCGCTTCGACGCGCGCGTCATAGGTCAGCACGCCAACAACGCCCGCAGCCGACAAAACGAGGGCATACGCAGCCACAGTGGCAAAGAAAAACGAAGTGCGGCGCTTGAATGCCGATCTATCGGCATTCGACTCGACTAGGTTGGTAAACATCTTAGCTCCTCCTGTTTGGTGCCGTTCGGGTCGAGAAGCTGGATGGTTAGACAAACCTGACGTGGGGTTGTTCCCAAATTTGTTTTCGAATCACTTATTTTGATTTATGATTTGGGGTTCTCAAACGGCCCAAACAAAGCCAGGAACACTGCTCGCTCAGGAGGACCAAATGCTCAAATCGACGATCGGCCTTCGATCCTTTCTTGGGATCGTTTTCATTCTGATTGTTTCGTCGGTTGCCCAGGCTCAAGCCGCACGCACTTGGATATCAGGCGTCGGCGACGATGCTAATTCGTGCAGCCGCACAGCGCCATGCAAAACTTTCGCTGGAGCTCTGGTGCACACTACCACCGGAGGAGAGATAGATTGCGTCGACTCAGGCGGTTTCGGCAGCGTGACCATCAGCAAGTCAGTGACGCTGGATGGGACAGGTTGCCAGGCGGGAATCATTGCTTCAGGCGTGAACGGAATCCACATCAACATAACGTCGGCAGCGGACACGGCCAAAGCGGTGCGTATTCGTCATATTTCGATCAACGGCACAGGCAGCGGCAAGAGCGGCATTAGAGTAACCGGCGCGCGCAGTGTCTTTTTGGATCACGTGCTGATCGATGGGTTTGACGATCATGGCTTGCGGGTCGAAACGGATCGGACGGAGGTGTTTGTCAGCGACACGACTATCAGGCGCATCGGAAAAAGCGGAATCAACATTGTGCCAACCGGTACCAGTCCGGTAATCACGTTATTTGTCGAGCGAACGTCTTTGATGGCTACGTTCACCGGATTATCGGTTAGCAAAGGGGGTCGGGCGACGATTCGCGATTCGTCGCTTTCCCAGAATCGAAACGGGTTGATCGCCGACGCAGCCGAACTGAATGCCATCAACTGCGTGCTGACCGAGAACGAGACTGCGGTAACGGCGCGTGATCGTGCCTACATACGCCTTGCCGAAGTCGTCATCGTTAATAATCGAACAGGCCTGCTCAATGTCGGCGGTAAGATCCTGGCCTTTAATCACGTTCTGATTAGCGGCAACGACACTGATGGCGCACCGTCGGCAACGATTCCAACGCCCTAAACTCTCAGTGCTGAGTGCGCGACGACTGGCGACAGCAATCACATCCATACCAAGGAACCATCAACCGAACCCTGCGCCTCGGGCCGCAAGGTTCTGCCGCTTTGAACTTTCCTGTATTTCCTTTACGATAGCGCCGCTTTATAACCCTTAATCAGCAAGGAGGGAGAAATCATGTCAGCCCCCCAACCCGCCCAGGAGCAACTCAATCCATTTGAGATCGCCAAGCAGCAATTCGATCGCGCCGCCGACTATCTCGAATTGGAAGAGTCGATGCGCAACGTTCTGCGCAGCGCCAAACGGCAATTGATCGTTTCGATTCCGGTGAGGATGGACGGCGGCGAGACGAAAGTCTTCGAAGGCTATCGTGTGCAGCACAACATCGCGCGCGGCCCGGCAAAAGGCGGCATTCGTTATCACCCGAACGTTACGCTTGACGAAGTTAAGGCGCTGGCCTCATGGATGACCTGGAAGTGCGCGACGGTTGGCATTCCTTATGGCGGCGGCAAGGGCGGCGTAGTTTGCGATCCGAAAAGCATGTCAAAGAATGAACTCGAGCGACTGACACGAAGATATGCTTTCGAAATCGCTCCGATCATCGGACCTGATCGGGACATTCCCGCGCCCGATGTCTATACCGATTCGCAAACGATGGCGTGGATCATGGACACGATTTCCATGGTGCACGGGCACACTGAACTGGGCGTGGTAACGGGCAAGCCGCTGTCACTCGGCGGTTCACAAGGTCGACACGAAGCCACCGCGCGCGGTGCTCTGTATGCGCTGCGGGAAGCGTGCAGAGTGAAGGGAATCAGTCTCAAGAACTCGCGAGTTGCGGTTCAGGGCTTTGGCAACGCGGGCTCGATCATCGCGCGGCTGGTGGCTGAAGATGGAGCGAAAGTGGTTGCGGCGTGCGATTCAAAGAGCGGAGTTTATTCGGCGACCGGTCTCGATGTGGCAGCGGCGCTAAAGCACAAAGAGGCGACCGGCGCGTTGCGCGGATTGGCCGGCGCGAAAGAGATTGCGCCCAACGACGTGCTTGAAGTTGATTGCGACATTCTTTGCCCGTCGGCGCTGGAGAACAGCATCACGCTGAATAACGTCAGTCGGGTGAAGGCGAAGGTCATCGCTGAGTTGGCTAACGGGCCAACCACGCCCGGCGCGGATCGCGTGCTGGAAGACAACGACGTCATGTTGATCCCTGACATTCTCGCCAATGCGGGGGGCGTGACGGTCAGCTACTACGAATGGGTGCAGGATCAGTATTCGTTCTTCTGGAGCGAGAAGCGAATTAATCAAACGCTCGAGGACACGATGGGCGACGCTTTCCAGAAGGTGCATGAAAAGGCGAAGCATTACGGCGTCGACATGCGAACGGGTGCGTACATTCTGGCCATCGATCGCGTGGCCGAAGCGACGCGAGTGCGCGGAATATTCCCGTAAATCCATCCTCTGTGTCCTCTGTGGTTAATAATCGTCGTTTCACCACAGAGGACACAGGGAAAACATCGGACGAAACCGAGCTTGCCAAAACAATCCAACACAACCTTCATCTGCCAAAACTGCGCCTACGAGTCGCGCAAGTGGCTGGGCAAGTGTCCCGAATGCGGCGAGTGGAATTCGCTGGTCGAAGAGCGCGTTGTTACCACCAGGAAAGGCCGCGGCGGCAACGGCTTTCGTTTGCGCGAGGCAAAAGCTGTTTCGTATTCCGAAATCGAATCGCAGGATGACACGCGAATCTCATCCGGCGTAACGGAATTCGATCGCGTGCTGGGTGGCGGCATTGTTCCCGGAACGCTGGTCTTGCTCGGCGGCGATCCGGGAATCGGCAAAAGCACTCTGCTTTTGCAGGTAGCGGACAAACTAAGTACGACTGGCGCGACTGTCCTTTACGTCTCAGGCGAGGAATCTGAGCGACAAATCAAATTGCGCGGCGAGCGTCTGCGCATTGCCGCGCCAAATCTGCTGTTGCTGCCGGAAACGAATCTCGAAAATATTCTGCGAGAGGTCGAGCGGGTAAAGCCCGCCGCGATCATCGTCGATTCGATTCAAACGACTTTTTCCAGTGAGATCGAGTCGGCGCCTGGCTCTGTGTCGCAGATACGCGAGGTCGCCGCGCAGTTTCTCTTGCTCGCCAAGAACCAGGGCATTCCGGTTTTTCTCATCGGCCATGTAACTAAAGAAGGCTCGATTGCCGGGCCGCGCGCGTTGGAGCACATCGTCGACACAGTGCTGTACTTCGAAGGCGAGCGGCATCACAACCATCGCATCGTGCGCGCAACCAAGAATCGTTTTGGCGCGGCGAACGAAGTCGGCGTTTTTGAAATGACGAATTCGGGTCTGACACCGGTCGCGAACCCTTCGCAGATGTTTCTTGCCGAGCGCCCGGCTGATGCGGCAGGCTCTGTGGTGACGGCGTGCATGGAAGGAACCCGGCCGGTGCTCGTTGAGATCCAGGCGTTGGTTTCGAGTTCCAAGTACGGCACGGGCCGGCGCATGACGCAGGGTGTCGATCAGAATCGCGTCGCTTTGATGATCGCCATGCTGGAAAAGCGTGCAGGGATGCAACTGCTTGGCGACGACGTATTCGTGAACATCGCCGGAGGACTGGATGTCGACGAGCCGGCGGTGGATCTGGGTTTGGTGACGGCGATCGCTTCAAGCTTTCGCAACAAGGCGATCGATGCGCACACCGCCGTCTTTGGCGAAGTCGGCCTGACCGGCGAAGTGCGCGGCGCGTCACAGGCTTCGGTGCGCGCGCGCGAAGCGCAGGCGCTCGGCTTCAAACGAATTATCATGCCCATGTCGAATACGTCGGGACTTGAGAAGCTCCTGGGGCTGCGCGTTGTGGGTGTGCGCTCGGTTGATGAAGCGCTGCAGGAACTGTTCTGACCGGTTCTCGCCGCGCACGATTAAACATGCCTTCGCCATCAATAAATGTTTCGTGCCTACGGCACGATGCGCAACGAATTAGATTGTCGCGCATCGGCTTCTTCTCATCCTTTCTTTTACTGTCTCTTTTTGTCTGCGCAACGGCCGGGATGGCCCAGCAGCGCCGCGTTGACGATCCTGACGATCAGGAAGATCTCAATCGCGAACTTTGGGAGTTCGCGCGCCACACCTCTTACGATTCAATCCTGCCTTACGTAGCTGCGGCGCAGAAACGATCGAAAGCCGGTGCAGTCGCGGAAGCGGAATTGCCGAACGGCTGGCGCATCGCGCCCGCCGGCACTCAAGTCGAAGTCGGCCGCTTGCCGTACGCAGCAGTCATGTTCGCGGGCAAACTCGTCGTGCTCGACACGGGTTACTACCACCCGAAAGACAAAGAGCCGCAGGAAGTCTCGATCGTGGACATGGCGACGGCGAGGGTCGTCAAGACCTTGCGCATCACTTCGCTTTTTCCGAGCGCCGTCGTGGCCGGCGACGGCAATCTATACATCAGCGGCGGCTACGATCAGAAAATTTATCGAGTAAATCGCCAATTCGAAATCGATCACGAATATCCGCTCGACGGGTTCGCCGGTGGATTGGCGGCCATCGACGCGCAGCATTTGGCGGTGGCGACGATGGCGCTGAAGAACGCGAAAGGTGAATACCTCAACGGCCGTCTGAGCATTCTGAATACTTCGAATGGAAAGACGGACAGGGAAGTTGACCTGGGATATTTTCCCTACGCCGTGCGATTTGTCGCCGGCAAATTGTTCGTCACGCTGCTTGGCGAAGACAAGCTGCTCGTGTTTGATGGCGGCCTGAAACTTCTCAAAACAATTCCCGTCGGCCGCACACCGCAGGAGATGTGCTCGGACGGGCGAACGTTGTTCGTAGTCAACACCAGCTCCGATGACGTTTCTCGGATTGACGCACGCACACTCCGCATCAACAGCAGCATTTCCGTCGCGACAAAGGGCAGCCGTTTCGGGACGACGCCGTCCGCCTGCGAAGTTAATTCGCAGAACATCTACGTCACGCTTGCAGGAATTAACGCCGTCGCCGTAATCGATCGGAACACGCGAAAGCACACCGCATTGATTCCTACAGGTTGGTATCCGACGAATGTCTTGTTTGAGAAAAACCAGCTCATTATCACGAGTGCGAAAGGCATACGCCCGCGCCGTCCGAACCCGGAGGGGCCGCAACCCAACCAAGCCAGTCGCGTCCCGGGGTATGTGCTGAATCTTCTGAAAGGTTCGATTTCGATTATCCCGCGCGACGATCTGAAACGAAACGCGGTGAAGTGGACGGCGCAGGTTAATTCGGCATCGCCGCTGTTCGATATGAAGCGGGGCCTGAGACTTCCCATCAAGCACATCTTCTACATCATCAAAGAAAACCGGACCTACGATCAGGTGCTCGGCGACCTCGGCAGAGGCAATGGCGATCCGAAACTGACGCTGTTCGGCGAAGACATCTCGCCGGTTCATCATCAACTGGCGCGCGATTTCGTGACGCTCGACAACTTTTTCGTGAACGGCGAGATAAGCGTACTCGGCCACGCGTTTACGACCAGCGGCTATGCCAGCCCGTTCACCGAATGGCTGGGCAACGTTAGCTACTCGTATCGTTGGAAGGGTTACCCGTTCGGCACCGTGCCGGCGACGATGTCGCCCGTTTACATTTGGGACCTGCTTGATGGCGGCGGCATCGATTACCGCATCTACGGCGAGAATTATTTTCTGTTCACGCGCGCGTACCGCATCTTCAGTGAAATGTATGGGCCTGACAGCGAGATTGCGCGGCGCTTTTATGACAAGACGATTGCGGCGGCGGCCGGCGAAGATCGGGGCCAGGAGTTCAACGATCTAACGCGGCCGTACTATGGGCGAGTGAATTCATCAACAGATGCGTACAAGCTCCTCGGCGAACACAATTTTGCGTCGGCGCTTTCGCAATTTCTCACTGGCGACGAAACGTTTGCGCGCATGATGCAGCGCGACGACAAACTCCGTCGCCGGTTTGGTGATTATCTTTCGAAATATCCGTTCAGCTACCGTTCCTGGGACTTGAAAGTTTCGGATTTGGATCGCGTACGCGAGTGGAAGAAAGATTTCGACGCGCAATTGAAGTCAGGCCGCGTCGCACAGTTTCAATACATTTGGCTGCCGAACGATCATACTGACGGCAACCGGGACACGATTCTTGATCCGTTTCAGTTCATGGCGCAGAATGACGCCGCCCTCGGCAAAATCGTCGAGATCATTTCGCACAGCCCGGTTTGGAAAGACTCGTTGATTCTGGTGGTGGAAGACGACGCGCAAAACGGACCCGATCACGTCGATGCGACGCGCTCGATTGCTCTCGTGGCCGGCCCCTACGTCAAGCGCGGCGCGGTGGTCAGCGATCGTTACGATCAGTTGAGCATGTTGCGCACGATCGAACTGCTGCTCGGGTTGAAGTCAATGAACGCGGCGGAACAGTTGGCTGCGCCGATGTTTGGAATTTTTGCCGAGCAGCCGGACTTCCGGCCGTTTACTGTCAACCGCGTCTCGGATCGCCTGGCAAGTGATGACAAACAACGGTATCGCGAGCTTCAGTCTCGATAGCCAGTCTCTTGCCATTGGCAACTCAGTTGGAAATGGGATATCTTCCGCGCCGTTCAAACGCTGCCAAGTTTTAGTGAGTTCAAATCTAAAGGAGTCGAAGTCCATGTCTAGAAAGTCGATCACGACTTTTTGTTGTGTCGTTCTGTTTGCTGCTGCTGTCGCTTGGTTTTACGGCAGTGTCGATGCGCAACGGCGACCTTCCGCTTCTGGGTCTTCTGCGCCGACCGCGGCTGATTCGCTGAAAGTCCTGCAATGGCGATCGATTGGTCCATATCGCGGTGGTCGCTCGACCGCAGTCACCGGAGTGACTTCGCAGCCAATGGTTTTCTACTTTGGTGGCACGGGCGGCGGCGTTTGGAAGACTACCGATGGCGGCATTAACTGGGAGCCGGTCAGCGATGGGTCGGTGTTCGGCACCGGCTCAGTCGGCGCGATTGGTTTGTCTGATTCGGATCCAAACGTCGTGTATGTCGGCATGGGCGAGTCGCCGATTCGTGGGAACGTCTCGCACGGTGACGGCGTTTACAAATCGACTGACGGCGGCAAGACCTGGAAGCACATCGGCCTCGAAGACACGCGGCAAATTTCGCGCATTCGCGTCCATCCGAAAAATCCGGATATCGTTTACGTGGCGGCGCAGGGCCATGTGTGGGCCCAGAACGCTGAACGCGGAGTGTTTCGATCGAAAGACGGCGGCAAGACCTGGCAGAAGGTTCTATTTCGCAGCGACAAAGCCGGCGCCTCGGATCTGATCATCGATCCAACGAATCCGAATGTTCTGTACGCAGGTTTCTGGGAAGTCTATCGAAGGCCCTGGACCCTGGAGAGCGGCGGTCCCGGCAGCGGCATTTTCAAGTCAACCGACGGCGGCGACACGTGGACCGAAATCACCCGTAACCAGGGACTTCCACGCGGCGCGATTGGAATCGTCGGCATCACCGTCTCGCCCGCGAATCCCGATCGTTTGTGGGCAATTGTCGAAGCAGAAGATGGCGGCGTTTTTCGCTCGGACAACGGCGGTCGCACGTGGACAAAGACTAACGAACAGCGCAACTTGCGACAGCGCGCGTGGTACTACTCGCGCATCTACGCCGATCCGAAAAACGCCGACACTGTCTACGTTCTGAACACCGGTTTCTACAAATCGAACGATGGCGGGCGAACTTTCACGAGCATCAGTGTGCCGCATGGGGACAATCACGATCTTTGGATTGCCCCTGACGATCCTCTGCGGATGATCAATAGCAACGATGGCGGCGCGAACGTTTCTTTCAATGGCGGCCGAAGTTGGAGTGAACAGGATCAACCGACGGCGCAGTTTTATCGCGTCACCACCGATAATGATTTTCCCTATCACGTCTATGGCGCGCAGCAGGACAACTCGACTGTGCGCATTGCCAGCCGTACGACTGAAGGTGGCATCGATGTGCGAGATTGGTTCGACGTCGGTGGTGGCGAGTCCGGCTGGATTGCGCCTTCGCCGAAAGATTCTGAAATTGTCTTCGCCGGATCGTACGACGGCTTGATTACTCGTTACGACAATCACACGGGCCAACTGCGCGACGTAAATCCGTACCCAGACAATCCGATGGGATGGGGCTCGGCCGACATCAAGTATCGTTTTCAATGGAACTTTCCGCTCGTGTTCTCGCCGCACGACAGAGACACGCTTTATTCAGCGGCGAACGTGTTGTTCAAAACAACTAACGAAGGTCAAACCTGGGAAGCAATTAGTCCCGATCTCACGCGGAACGATAAATCGAAACAGGGTCCGTCCGGCGGCCCGATCACGAAAGACAACACGAGTATCGAGTACTACGACACGATCTTTACGGTGATGGAGTCGCCCGTGCAGGCGGGCACAATTTGGGTAGGCACTGACGACGGCCTTGTGCAGGTGACGCGCGATGGCGGAAAGAACTGGTCGAACGTCACGCCATCGAAAGACATCATGCCCGAATGGATTCAGATTAATTCGCTCGATGCGTCGTCATTCGATGCGGGTACGGCGTACGTCGCGGCGACGATGTACAAGTACGATGACTACAAACCATATCTTTACAAGACCAGCGACTACGGCAGGACCTGGAAACGGATTACGAACGGAATTCCCGATGGCGCGTTTACGCGAGTGATTCGCGAAGATCCGAACAAGCGCGGACTGCTTTACGCAGGAACGGAAACGGGCATGTACATTTCGTTCGATGACGGCGCGAACTGGCAATCAATGCAGTTCAATCTGCCGGTCGTGCCGATCACCGATCTGGCGATTCACAAGCGCGAAAAGGAGCTGGTTGCGGCGACGCAGGGACGTGCGTTCTGGATTTTTGACGACGTGCCCATGCTGCATCAGATCATGGACGCGGGCGGGTTCAGTGCAGCTTCGCAAACAAAACTCTTCAAACCGAAGGATGCTTATCGCATGCCGGGTGGCGGTGGCTTCAATCTGCCGGCGACGTCGACGATTGGAAAGAATCCCGCGAACGGTGTCGTCGTTTACTACTCGCTCAAGGCTAAGCCGACCAGCGATTTCGTGCTCGAGTTTCTCGATTCGACCGGCAAGTCGATTCGGAAGGTCACTGCGCGCGCGCCGCGGCCGCAGGCAAGTCCGCAACCTGGCGCTGCTCAATTGACAATGCCAGCGGAACAGCAGCCTCCCGCGACGGAAGAAGAAAGCTTCTTTGGCGGCGCGCCCGCGCGTGTCACGACCGACGTTGGCTTGAATCGATTCGTTTGGGACATGCGTTATCCGGATGCGACTCGCTTTCCCGGAATGATTCTTTGGGCCGGTCAAACTCAAGGGCCGCGCGTCGCGCCTGGCAGCTATCAAGTGAAGCTGACCGTCGATGGCCAGACGATGACTGAGACGTTTGAAGTCAAACCTGATCCGCGCCTGACGACGACGCCGGCCGATTACGCGAAGCAGCTCGATCTGGCTCTGAAGATTCGCGACAAGCTGACTGAGACACACAACGCGATCATTCAGATTCGCGACGTAAAGAAACAGGTCGACGATCTGGTGAAACGCGTTGGCCCGCAATCGAAGCCAATCGCGGATAGCGGCAATGCGCTAATTAAGAAGTTGACGGAAGTCGAAGAGGCTCTCTATCAAACGAAGAACCAGAGCAGCCAGGATCCCCTGAATTTTCCGATTCGGCTGAACAACAAACTGGCGGCACTGATGGGAGTAGTCTCCCGATCCGAAACGCCGCCGAACGATCAATCAATCGAGGTCTACAACGACCTGGTGAGACAGATCGATGCCCAGCTTGCGAAGCTTTCGCAGATCATGAAGACCGACGTGCCGGCATTCAATCAATTAGTGAAAGATCAGAACATTCCCGCGATTGTGGTAAAGCCACCGAGTGGACAGCCGTAGCGGACGTCATTTCTTAAATAGATTCGCGAAGGCCTGCCTCGCGTCGGTCGGTTTCCCTGAGGAAGTTTCGCGTTCGACAACAGTTCGTGCTGCGAACAGCTCACAGCTGTTGCGACCGCCCTTATTCACAATCCGTGCGGTGATCGGTTTGCGGCATTCGAAGCGCGATCCCGGATCGAAATAAGTGCACTGCCGGCACGTGTGCAGATCGGCGTTGCACTTCGGGCATGTGCTCTCGGTTCCGATATTCGCCGGAACGACGCTTCCGCACGCGGCGCACTTTACCTTCTCGCCAAATGCCATCATTCGAGGCGAGCGTGGACCTTCACGATCGCGTTTCGGCTGTGCCTGCTGTTTCGGTCGCTGCTCGCGTCCACGGTCGTCTTCCTGGTAGCCACGCTGTCGGTATTTTCGATCGCTCATTTGGTTATTGGTCCGATCGGACGCCCGACATCATAGGTTAATTGGCATCAGGGCGAAAGGCCCAAGCCTCCGCGATTCCTCAGCGGGCGCCTCTGCGGTTGAATCGGTAACCGCAGAGAACGCTGAGGTATTCGCAGAGGAACGCAGAGAAATGCTGAAACCAAGTCACTACGCCCCAACCGCAATAATCGGTGACGCGGGCGGGCGGGCGTGTTAAAATGCGCCGCATTATGCGCTTTGATATTGTCCTAATAAGGCTGGTTTTTACAGGGATTTTACTGGCCGCGGGCTATATCCTCCACCCCATCCCCGGACATCGCCTGGTTTCGATGGGAGCGGCGGGAATTGTCGCATTGGCCATCATCTTCTTTGAAATGCGGATTCGGCGTTCGTCGCTGAAGACGCTGATCGGAGCCGCCGTCGGATCGATTTTGGGAATCATCGGCGCGTATTTGATCGGCTCGCTCATCAGCAGTCAGGAATCGATGGCCGTCGCGCCTGAGACGAAGACATTTCTGACGCTCGCGCTCACTTTCTTTATGGCCTACGTCGGATTGATGGTGGGTGCGGCGAAAGGCGACTACATCGAGTTGTCGGCGCTGGGCGGAATTTTCAGCGACAAGACGGCCCGGCGCGACGTGAAGATTCTCGACACGTCGGTGATCATTGATGGCCGCATTGCCGACGTTGCCGAGACGGGATTTCTCACCGGCACCTTGATCGTGCCGCAATTCATTCTGCGCGAGTTGCAACAGGTGGCCGACTCGCCTGATTCGTCCAAGCGTCAGCGTGGCCGGCGCGGGCTCGACATGCTGAATCGTCTGCAAAACAACAGCTCGCTCGATATTCAAATTATTGAAACTGATTTTCCGTCGGTGCGCGAAGTTGACTTGAAGTTGATCGAACTTGGCAAGCAGCTCGATGCGGTGATCGTCACAAACGATTTCAATTTGAACAAGGTCTCGCAACTTCGCGGCGTGACGGTTCTGAACATCAATGAGCTGGCGAACGCTCTGAAGCCGGTGGTGCTGCCCGGCGAATCGATGCGTGTCTTCATTCTGAAAGAAGGCAAAGAGTACAACCAGGGCGTCGCATATCTTGACGATGGCACCATGGTCGTCGTTGACAACGCGCGGCGACTCATCGGCAAAAACGCGGACATCGCGGTGACGAGCGTCTTGCAAACGACTGCCGGGAAAATGATCTTCGGGCGGCTCTGCGAAGATAGCGAGGCAACCGGAAACGGCGAACGCGCGCGTCGGCTGCGCGAAGTGCGTTCCGCGCCGGCGTTGACACGCATCACCGACACAGAATCTTAAGCGAATGAATGTCGCCATAGTCGTGGCTGCCGGGAAGGGAACGCGGCTCGGCGGCGACCGCCCGAAACAATTTCACGAGTTGGGCGGCGTTGCCGTAATCATTCACACGCTGCGGCAGTTCGAGCGCAGCAAGCAAATCGACGAAGTCGTTACGGTTCTGCCCGCCGATGAAACGGCGGGTTTTGAGTCTTTTGCGCGGAAATTTGGGTTGGCCAAGACGAAACGCGTGGTGGCGGGCGGTGCGACGCGCGCGCGATCGGTGAGGAATGGGCTGGACGCAATCGGCGATGCCGAGATTGTTGCGGTTCACGATGGCGTGCGACCGTTTGTCACGGCCGAGGAAATCGATCAAGTGGTGCTGGCGGCGCAGAAAACCGGTGCGGCAGTTTTGACGGGCGCCGTTGCGGATACGATAAAACGAGTCGACGCCGGCCGCATCACGGAAACGATTCCACGTGCAGACTTGCGCCGCGCGCTCACGCCGCAATGTTTTCGTTTGGAACTTCTGAAGCGCGCATACGAACAACTTGACGAGTTGGAATCAGCCGGCGTGGAAATCACCGATGAAAGTTTGCTGGTTGAGCGATTGGGCGTCGAAATAGTTTCAGTCGAAGGCAGCGCGCGAAATATCAAGATTACCAAGGCGTCAGACATCACGCTAGCTGAAGCAATACTCAAGTCGTCTTTTTGAACTTTGTACTTTGACGTGTATTCGAGCAAGCACCAGGAATAAGTACGAAGCACGAAGGACAAAGCACAAAGCACGAAGTATCGTCTTTTCCATGTTCAGAATTGGCATCGGCAGCGACACGCATCGGTTGGTCGCCGGACGGCCACTGATTCTCGGTGGGGTAAACATTCCTTACGAGGTCGGCGCCGAAGGCCATTCCGATTCGGATGCGTTGGCGCATGCGTTGATCGATGCAGTGTTGGGTGCGATGGCGGAGGGAGACATTGGCGTTCACTTTCCCGATGGCGATCCAAAATGGAAGGACGCAAACAGTTTCGACATGCTTGAGCGCGTCATCGGACTGGCACGGCAGCGTGGGTTTCATATTGTTAATGCTGATGCAACTGTAGTCTTGGAACGTCCGAAGCTGCGCGATCACATTGACGCGATGCGCCAAAACTTCGCGCGAACTTTGAAAGTGGACATTAGTTGTATCAGCGTAAAAGCGAAGACAGGCGAAGGTTTGGACGCTGTCGGCCGTGGTGAAGCAGTAAGCGCTCAGTCGATCGTACTTCTCTCTGACGAAAATAATTGAGGCCCCAGGACATCATTCGCAAGAAACGCGATGGCGCGGAATTGTCGCGCGACGAGATCGCTTTCTTTATTCAGGGCGTCACGCGCGGTGAGGTTGCTGAGTATCAAATCTCCGCGCTGCTGATGGCGATCTTCCTTAACGGCATGACTGACGCGGAGCAGTCCGCGCTCACCGAAGCCATGCTGCATTCCGGCGAGATTCTTAACTTTTCAGACATTCCAAAACCAAAGGCCGACAAGCATTCTACCGGCGGCGTTGGCGACAAGACTTCGCTGTTGATTGCGCCCATGGCGGCCGCTGCTGGAGTTTGTGTGCCGATGATTTCAGGGCGTGGACTCGGTCACACCGGCGGCACGCTGGACAAGTTGGAATCGATTCCGGGATACCGAGTTAATTTGTCGCTGACAGAGTTCCGCTCGGTGCTCGAAGCGGTCGGGTTCGCGATGAACGGGCAAACGGCTGAGATTGCTCCGGCGGACAAAAAACTCTACGCATTGCGGGACGCGACCGCGACCATCGAAGCGATTCCTTTGATCGTCGCGTCGATTATTTCGAAGAAGGGCGCGGCCGGTTTGGGCGCGATGGTTATCGACGTGAAGACCGGCTCGGGTGCCTTCATGCGCGAACCCGCGAAGGCCAAACAGTTGGCGCAGGCTCTCGTAAAGACGGGCAATTCATTGGGCATTCAGTCAGAAGCATTGATCACTGACATGAATCAGCCGCTGGGCCGCGCTGTCGGTCACTCGGTGGAAGTAGTTGAATGCATCAAACTCCTGCGCGGCGAAGTGGAAGAAGGTGCGCGGCCCGTACTCGACCTGTCAGTTGAGCTTGCCGCGCGGATGGTTGTGCTGGCGAAACTTGAGGACACGATCGAGGCGGCGCGCGAGCGAATCAAAAGAGTTCATGAGTCAGGCGCGGCGCTGGAGACGTTTCGCCAGAACGTGCAGGAGCAGGCGGGCGACCCGCGCGTGTGCGACGAGCCGCACAACATTCTGCCGTTGACAGACAAAGCGTTTCGGGTAGAATCGCCGCGCTCCGGATTCATCACGAGCGTTGATACGGCTGAAGTGGGACATGCCATCGCCGAAGCTGGTGGCGGCCGCGTGCGCATCGAAGACAAAATCGATCCGCGCGTGGGATACTTGAGCGAGGTCAAAATAGGCGAACAGGTTCGCGCCGGCGATGCGCTCGGAATTGTTTTTTGCGAGGACGCCGCACGCGGTCAGACCGCTGCGGCACGAATTCAGGCCGCTTTCAAAGTCGGCGAAGCACCGCCAGATGAGCTGCCCAGGTTGATTAAGGAAGTGATCGACAAATGAAGCTCAAAGTTTTTATCGCACTAACCATCGTTAGCTTGCTGATTTTCAGCGGCGTCGCCTGTCATCGCGTCAGCTATGGCGCGGACGATCCGAAGAAAATTCACGTCGGCATCGTGTTCGACATTGGCGGCAAAGACGACCGATCCTTCAACGCGGCGGCGTGGGTCGGCGTGAAATGCGCCGAGACAGGTCACCGTCCTGACGGACAGCCTTGTCTGGATGAAAATGGCAATCCGAAGCAGGCATTCGACATCGTGCTGCGCGACGTCGAGCCCGGCAATCCAACCTCAATTGAGCCGGCGATGCGGGCATTTGCTGAACGTCATTACGACTTGATCATCGGCGTTGGTTTTGCTCAAGCGCCAATTATGGAAAAGGTCGCGCGCGACTACCCGAATATTCACTTTGCGATTATCGACGGCGTGATCTTCGAGGCTGACGGCAAAACGCCGAAGGCCAACGTGGCGTCGCTCGTTTTCAAGGAACACGAGGGCTCGTATCTGGTTGGCATGCTTGCGGCGAAGGCGACCAAGACGAACACCGTTGGATTCATCGGTGGCATGGACATCGGATTGATTCATCGCTTTGAAGGCGGGTACGAACAAGGCGCTAAGTCGGTAAATCCGAAAATCCAGGTGATCCAAAACTATGTTGGCGTCACGGATGCGGCTTGGAACAATCCGGGCAAAGGAAAAGAAATTGCGCTCGCGCAAATCAGCAAAGGCGCCGACGTGATCTTTACTGCGGCGGGGAATTCAGGGTTGGGCGCGTTCGATGCCGTTGAGCAAGCTGGAAAAGACTCGACGGGGCGCGCGACTCACTTCGTCATCGGCGTCGATTCAAATCAGAACATGGTCAAGCCGGGATTTGTCCTGACCAGCATGGTCAAGCACGTCGACAATGCGGTGTACGACATCGTTAAAGACGTCGTCAATCACAAATTTCAGGGCGGATTTCATGAGTTCGGTCTCGACAGTGCCGGAGTTGGCTATGTGATTGACGAAAACAACCGGAACTTAGTTTCGCCTGAGGCGCTAAAAGACGCCGAAGAGGCAAAGCAAAAGATCATCAATAAGCAGATCAAAGTAATTGATAGGATGTTCCAGTGATCGAATTACGCGATATCACCAAACGTTTCGGCGAAGTACTCGCCAACGATCGCGTGAGTCTCAAGGTCGCGCCCGGAACAATTCACGCCATCGTCGGCGAAAACGGCGCGGGCAAGTCAACGGCGATGCGCATCGCCTATGGATTTTACACGGCCGACAGCGGCGAGATTCTTATTGACGGCCAATTCCGTGAGATTCGCACGCCGCATGACGCGATTGCGCTCGGCATCGGCATGGTTCACCAACACTTCATGCTGGTTGAGCCGATGACGGTTGCAGAGAACATCGTCCTTGGCGCTGAACCGGGCAATGCGTCCGCTCTCGATCTTAAAAAAGCTACCACTGAGATTCGAAAAGTTTCGGATGAATTCAAGCTGGCGGTCGATCCGAACGCAACCATCGAAAGCTTATCCGTCGGCGTTCAGCAGCGGGTTGAGTTGCTGAAGGCACTCTATCGTCACGCGCAGTTGCTGATTCTTGATGAACCCACCGCAGTTCTCACGCCGCAGGAAGTTGAAGAGTTTTTTGCGATCCTACGCCGCATGCGCGAGCAGGGTAAAACGATCATCATCATCACTCATAAACTTTCTGAGGTGCTGGCGATTTCCGACGACGTCACGGTAATGCGCGACGGGCGCGTGGTCGGTAATTTGAAAACCAGCGAAACGAATGCCGCAGAGTTGGCGCGTTTGATGGTCGGGCGTGAGGTTCTCCTGCGCGTCGAAAAGCCCGACGCCAAACCGGGCGCGCCGATGCTCGCCGTCAGTGGACTTTCGATTACTGGCCGTGATGGCACGAAACGCCTTAACAATGTTTCCTTCGATGTGCGCGCGGGTGAAATCGTCGGCATTGCCGGCGTCGAAGGAAATGGCCAGACGGAATTGATCGAAGCATTGGCGGGATTAATACCCGGTTCGTACATCTCCGGCAAAATCGGTTTTGAAGGCAAAGACGTCACCAACACCGACGCGCGGCGAAAAAAGGAACTTGGCATCGCGCATGTTCCTGAGGATCGGCATCGCCGCGGATTGTTGCTGGATTCGAGCCTGGCAGAGAACACAATTCTCGGAGTTCACTATCGCAAGCCCGCTGTCACCGGTTTTGGCAACATCATTCTGGACGAAAAAGGAATTCGCCGCCGCACGGAACAGGTGATTCGCGATTTCGACGTGCGTCCGCCGAATCCGGCTTTGCCGGCGCGCGCGCTTTCAGGCGGCAATCAGCAGAAGTTAATCATTGGCCGCGAATTCGAGCTGCCCCCGAAGCTTCTGCTCGTTTCCCAACCAACGCGCGGAGTTGATATCGGCGCGATCGAATTCATTCACCGGAAAATCGTCGCGATGCGGGATGCGGGCTGTGCAGTGCTGCTGGTATCGGCCGAGTTGGAAGAAGTGACTGCTTTGTCAGATCGCTTGCTGGTGATTCACAACGGCGAGATCGTCGGGGAAGTCGATCCGAAGATGACAACAAACGAAGAGATTGGACTCATGATGACAGGGGGAAGAGCTTAGTGCTTTGTACTTTGTTCTTTGATGTCATGGTTCAGTTCTTAAGAAAAGCACAAAGGACAAAGCACAAAGTACGTTCTTGACATGAAACTCTTTCGCGAGATTCTCTTTCCTTTAATTGCCGTAGTCGCCGCTTTTATCGTCGGCGGCATCGTTGTCTTCCTCATCGGCGACAGCCCGTTTCAAACTTACAAACTGCTGATTGGCAGCGCGTTTTCATGGCCGGATGGCGTTGGCTATGTCTTGTTCTATGCCACGCCATTGATATTCACGGGACTTGCGGTCGCGGTTGCATTTCGTTGCGGACTGCTGAACATCGGCGCTGAAGGTCAACTTTACATCGCCGCGTTTGCGGCTGCCTGGGTCGGCATCAAGTTCGGCGGCGTGGCGGTACAAGCTCCAGGCGGACCCGTCGTGAATTCAGCGTACGCGAATTTGCCGATGCTGATCCTTTTGCCGCTGTGCTGTATCGCGGCGATTGGAGCGGGCGCGATTTGGGGCGGCATTCCCGGACTGCTGAAAGCGAAGTTCGGCTCGCACGAAGTCATCAACACGATCATGCTGAACTTCATCGCCGTCGCGCTGGTCAGCTATTTCACTCAATATCATTACAAGATTCCCGGCGATGCGATCATGCAGACCGCCGAGATCAGTCCGCACGCTCACATCGCGCGGCTCGGCAAATTCATTCCCGGACTGCCGGAAAGAATTCCGCTGAACATCGCTTTCATTCTCGCGATTCTCGCCTGCATTTTCGTGTACGTGCTGTTGTGGAAAACGAAATGGGGGTACGAAATTCGCGCGACCGGACAGAATCCTTCGGCGGCCGAATACGGCGGCATCTCAATCCGCAAACAGATCATTTTGGCGATGTCCATCTCCGGCGGTCTCGCTGGGATGGTGGGAATCAACGAGGTGCTGGGCTATCGCTATCGTTATTACGATGGGTTCTCGGCAAACTACGGATTCGTCGGCATCGCCGTCGCGCTGCTGGGACGCAATCATCCAGTCGGCGTTTTTGTTGCAGCCATCCTGTTTGCGATTTTGCTGCGCGGCGGAATTTTCGTGGACGCGTTCACGATGCACGTTTCCAAGGACATCGTGGATATGTTGCAAGGAATCGTGATCGTCTTCGTCGCCGCTGAAGCAATGTTCCGCGGGCCTCTGAAGAAGTTTGGATTGATGAAAAGAATTGGTGCTTAGTTCTTTGTACTTAGTTCTTTGATGTGTTTGCGAAGTTGAAACTGATCTTTGGAGACTCCCATGGAAAGAACGAACTTTGAGAAGCTGCAGGTTTACCAGTTGTCAGAGAAGATCGCGGACAGCATTTGGAATATTGTCATCACCTGGAATCCATTTGCGCGTGACACGGTTGGAAAACAGATTGTTCGAGCAGCTGACAGCATCGGAGCAAATATCGCCGAGGGCAGTGGCCGAGGAAGCTTGGTCGATAACCGGCGATTCGTCCGGATGGCTCGTGGGTCACTTTATGAAATGTTGCATTGGCTGCGCCGCTGCTATATGCGCAAACTACTGACTCAGTCGGAGGTCAAGAATCTTCGGACGTTGGTCCAAGAGCTTTCGCCAAAGCTTAACGCGTTTCTTCGTTCCGTAGATCAACGTGCCAAGTCCCGATAGTGAACAAAGTACAAAGCACAAAGTACCAAGTACAGCTTTTCGATGCGCCAACTTTTCAACATCTCACTTTTGTTCTCAACATTTCGTCTGGCGACGCCGCTCGTGCTGGCGGCGATTGGTGGTCTTTATTCTGAAAGATCGGGCGTTATTAACATCGCGCTCGAAGGCTTGATGCTCGCTGGAGCGTTCACTGCGGCTTCAGTTACGTTCTACGCGAACAGTCCATGGGCGGGACTCGGCGCGGCGATTCTTGCTGGCGTGGCTGTGGCGATCATCATCGCGCTAGCCTGCATTCGCTTCAAAGCGGATCAAGTCGTTACCGGCACCGGCATCAACATAATGTTCCTGGGTTTGCCGGCGGTGCTGAGCGGAGCGCTCTTTCTTTCATCCGGCTCGACGCCGCAGATTCCAAAAGAGCATTTGCTGCCGAACCTGAATAGATTCCTGCCGGGGTTTGTTCCGCAATGGCGAATCTTCACAGATGTTTCGGTGATAACTTTGATCGCTTTGCTGGTCGTCGTGATAACGGCCTACGTTCTATACAGAACGCCGTTCGGTTTGCGGCTGCGCGCGGTGGGCGAGAATCCGGAAGCCGCGGACGCCGCGGGCGTCAGCGTGAATAAGATCCGCTACCTCGGCGTAATCTTGTCCGGCGCATTGGCAGGAATCGGCGGCGCGTATCTTTCGATCGGCCAATCATCATTATTCACGCGCAACATGACTGCGGGCCGCGGATTTATCGCGCTCGCCGCTTTGATTTTCGGCAAATGGCGACCCGTGCAGACCATGCTTGCTTGTTTGCTGTTCGGATTTGCGGATGCGCTGACGATTCAATTGCAGGGCGTACCTGTTTCTGTGATTGTGTTGCGAATAAGCATTTTTGTGTTGAGCTTCTTCCTGGTCTGGTTTGTCGCGCAATTATTTATCAAACGCCGAATGATTGCTCTCGTGCTTAGCTTTTGGCTCGGATTACCATTTGGTTTGGTAGGAATATACGTTATTACGGCCGGCATTGATAACGTAGAAATCCCCGTTCAATTCATTCAGATGATTCCTTACGTCGTGACGATCATCGTGCTGGCCGGCTTCATTGGCCAGTCACGCGCACCCAAAGCCATCGGAATCCCCTACGAGAAGGAAAGGTAAGTAGCATAGACTTCAGTCTGTGAAGTTTTGGATCGTACACAGACTAAAGTCTATGCTACTGCGCTACTGCGGATGACATCTGTGGAGCTTAATGTTGTAATGTCTTTGATCGATAGCAATGTTGGCTGAACGAGTTTCTTCATCACTTTACGAACGCGCCGAAAAAGCCGCGCGGTTTATTCGCGGGCGTGTGCAAACAGAACTCTCGGTTGCCGTTGTGCTGGGCAGCGGCCTTGGCGGTCTTGCTGACGAGTTGTCGAACGCGACCACCATTCCGTACGACGAGATTCCGGGGTTCGCACATGCGACAGTCGAAGGCCACGCCGGACGTTTGGTCATCGGCAAGATTGGCGACTCGCCAGTCGCAGCGCTACAAGGTCGGTTTCACTCCTATGAAGGATATTCACTGGAAGACGTCACTTTTCCGATCCGCGTGTTGAAGTTGTTGGGCGTACGCACATTGATTCTGACTAACGCCTCCGGCGCATTGAATGTCGAGTTCACGCCCGGTTCACTGATGGTGATCACCGACCACATCAACCTGATGGGAATGAATCCGTTGATTGGGCCGAACGACGAGCGGTTCGGGCCGCGCTTTCCTGACTTGACGAACACTTATGCCCCAGAGTTGCAGGATGTCGTGCTTCAGGAAGCGCGTGCGATGGGCCTGCAAATGTTCCGCGGCGTTTACGCGTCATTGACCGGGCCCAGTTACGAAACGCCCGCGGAGATTCACATGGTGCGGTCGCTGGGGGCTGACGCCGTCGGTATGAGCACCGTTCCCGAAGCAATCGTTGCGCGACACATGGACATGCAAGTGCTCGGCATCTCGTGCATCACGAACCTGGCCGCCGGCGTTTCCGATCGCCCCGTCGATCACGGCCAGGTGATGGCGACGGGCGAGCGCGTCCGGGAAACGTTTACGGAATTAATAAGACGAATTATTCCGCGGCTCTCATAGGTCCACTGACTACTTTCTTATGATCATCGGCATCTCCGGCGGCACCGGTTCCGGAAAGACAACAGTCGCCAATCGCATTCTTGAATCCGTCAGCGCGGATGAAGTCGTCTTCATCCAGCAGGACTTGTATTACCGCGATTTGAAAGACATGCCGCTCGACTACCGTAACGCGGCGAACTTCGATCATCCCGACGCTGTTGATAACGAGCTATTAATCAATCATCTCAAGAAGTTAGGCGCCGGTGAGCCGGTCGAGTTGCCAATTTACGATTTCCGCACACACACGCGACTGCCCGCGACGACGCGCGTGGAACCAAAACCCATTGTCATCGTCGAAGGCATCCTGATTTTCGCCGAGCCGCGGCTGCTTGAGCAGATGGATATCAAAGTTTTCGTTGATACACCGGACGACATTCGCTTCATTCGCCGCTTGCGGCGCGACATCGCCGAGCGTGGGCGCACCATCGATTCGGTTATCGAGCAGTACATGGCGACGGTGCGTCCGATGCACGTGCAATTTGTCGAACCGTCAAAGCGTTTTGCTGACGTTATTATTCCCGAGGGTGGTCATAATCTTGTGAGCATAGATTTAATTAGCGGAAAGATTCGCGAGAGGCTGGCCAGAGACATTAAAGTTGGAGGCCGGATTTGAGCGACACTGACAATTTGATCCAGATTGCGACGGACGCGCGCTTATGTTCACTGGCGCCCTTTTCAAAATTTCTGGTGGGAGCAGCGCTGCGAACTGAAGAAGGAAAAATCTTCACCGGCTGCAATATCGAAAGCGCGAGCTATGGCCTGACGGTGTGTGCCGAACGCGTGGCGATTTGGAAGGCTTTATCTGAATGCGAGCGCAACTTCACCGATCTCGTCATCGTCGTGGACACTGAGCAATTGACGCCCCCATGCGGTACCTGCCGGCAAATCATCTGGGAGTACTGCAAGCAGGCAAAAATTACGTTGGCGAATTTGCGCGGGCAGAAACAGGAAGTGCACATCGCCGATTTGTTGCCGCGGGCGTTCGACGCACGTTTCTTGAAAGATGCGAGTCAAAACCGCGAGCAGTAACTAAGTCTGAAGAGCACGCCACCATGCGAATCAATTTAGTTGTGATCTTATTGATTTTATGCGCGCAATCGCTGACGATGGCGCAGCGCAGGAAAACCAGTGTGGACATAATTATCAGAGGCGGGACTGTGGTCACGATGGATAGCGCGCGCCGCGTCATTGAAAACGGCGGCGTCGCCATAAAAGGGGGCCGCATTGTTGCCGTTGCTGACACTGGCGAAATCGATCGCAAGTACGCCGCTCGCGAAGTGATCAATGCCGGCGGCAAAGTCGTCATTCCCGGCCTCATCAACGGGCACACTCACGTGCCGATGACTCTCTTCCGGGGGATCGCGGACGATCTCGATCTGCAGGAGTGGCTCACCAAATACATCTTTCCCGCGGAAGCGAAAAACGTCACCGAAGATTTCGTGCGCGTCGGCGCCCGGCTGGGGCTGGCAGAAATGATTCGCAGTGGGACGACGACCTACTGCGACATGTACTACTTCGAAGACGCCGTCGCTGACGAAACGTCGAAAGCCGGAATGCGAGGCGTGCTCGGCGAAACAGTCATCGATTTTCCCGTCGCCGACAACAAAACCTTCGAAGCAGGTTTGACCTATTCGGAAGCGTTCATCAAGAAATGGCGCGGTAATGCTTTGATTGTTCCCGCGATTGCTCCGCACGCGCCTTACACCGTTTCCGAAGAACACTTGAAAGCCGCCCGTGCTCTTTCCGATCGGCTGAGCGCGCCGGTCGTCACCCACATCTCAGAGACGAAACGCGAAGTTGACGACAGCATCAAAGCGAAAGGCGCGAGTCCGGTCGATTATCTCAATCGCATCGGGTTCCTGAACGATCGCGTGATTGCGGCGCATATGGTTTGGCCGAGCGAAGAAGAGTTGGAGCTGTTGAAGAAACTCGGCGTCGGCATCGTTCACAACCCGCAATCAAACATGAAACTCGCTTCGGGAACTGCGCCGGTACCTGAGATGCTAAAAATGAATTTGCCGGTTGGTTTGGGCACGGATGGGGCGGCATCGAACAACGATCTCAACCTTTGGGAAGAAATGGACACGGCCGCGAAGCTGCACAAATTGATCAGCAACGATCCGAAAGTTGTTTCTGCAGAGCAAGCTTTCGAGATGGCCACAATCCGCGGCGCGCGGGCGCTGCATTTGGAGAAAGAGATAGGGTCTATTGAAAAAGGGAAGCGCGCCGACCTGGTGATCGTTGATCTCGATGCGCTGAACCAAACTCCTTTCTACAACATCTACTCTGACCTTGTTTACGCCACGAAAGCCGGCGACGTGCGCACCGTGATCATCGAAGGGCGAGTCGTCATGCGCGACCGACGTTTGCTGACCCTCAACGAAGAAACGATCAAAGCTGACGCGCGGCGGTATCGCGAAAAGATCGTGCAATCAGTTGGCGTGAAAACCCTGCCTGAAGAGTAAATCAACTTGTCTCCGTCGAAACTTCGCGGCGCAAAAGCGGAATTATCGTCAGGCCTTGAACGATAATTGAAAATGCGACGACCGCGAACGCCACGGTGATGATCTCCTGGCGATTTGGCATTGTCTCCGGAATACCAAGCGCCAGCGCCAGAGCCAAGGCGCCACGCAATCCTCCCCAAAACAAAATGTTTTGGTGCCAGAGAGTGATTCGTCGGCGACTACGCGCGAACAGCAACGACAGCGGATATACGGCCAAGGCGCGCGCGACGATCACGAATATGATCGCGGCGATGGCGGAGACGAGCGCGGTGCGATAGTTCTGGTTTGCGAGGCGCAGTCCTATTAGCAGAAAGATGAGCGAGTTTGCGACGAACGCGGCGTATTCCCAGAAATCAACAACCGCTCTCCGGCCTGTTGAAGAGATCGCCAGATGCCCTACATTGCCAATGATCAAGCCGGTGGTCAGTGTTGCCAAAACCCCTGAGCCATGAAAATGCTCGGCTAGCAGAAACGATCCGAACGCGGCCACCGTCGTGAAAGTAACCTCAACAAGATGATCCTGGGTGGCGCCACTTAACAGCAGCACTAGCCCAGCCACGACCGCGCCGCAGATAATTGAGCCAAAGATTAGAAATCCAAAAGTCTTCAGGATTCCCAACGTTCCGGTTGACTCACCTGCCGCGAAGACGAGCGCTAGTGTAAATGCGGCGGCAGCCGTGCCATCGTTGAATAGACTTTCGGCCTCTACCAGCAGCCGAATGCGGCCTTGAATCTTTGCCTCTTTGAAGGTGGCAATTACTGAAACCGGATCAGTTGCGGCAATTAGCAGCCCGAAGACGATCGCGCTCATCCATGGCCAACTGGCTGCGTAATGCATGCCAACCGCCGTCGCGGCTGCCGATATGACAACTCCGATTGTCGCCAGCGCGAGCACCACTGGCAGATCCTTTCTCAATTCCGGCCAGCGAATCTGAAACGCAGCTTCGAAGATTAACGGCGGCAAGAGCGCGGTGAACAAAAGCTCCTTCGTCAGTTCAATTCCAATCGAGAAGGGAGCTAGCGCCAAGCCGGTTCCGGCAACTACCAGACCAATGCTGTAGGGAATTCTCAGCCTGCGGGCGAGCATTGCCACCACCGCGGCGATTAGAAGCAACACCTCAATCGTTTCGATATTCAATCCTCTGCAACCTCGTTTGTTTCAGTTGGTGTGGTCGTTCTGACGGAGCGTCGCCGGTCACGAATATTGTCCGCAATCGCATCCGCGAAGAGTGCGATTAGGTGCGGATGCCTTAGACCGATTTTCGCGCCCAAGGCAAAGGTTTGTGCACAAAGAAAGAGCCAATCGATGAATGACGGTCGGAACGAGAGAAGACCGGCGCGGCGGTCATCGCGTGCGTCTACAATGCTATCAACCAGACATCCGACTGCGCCCACTTGTCGCATTAGATTCCGCACTTGCAACGCGTCACCCGCCAGGTGATCGCGAATCAGCAGAAAAGAGACGTCCGCTGTCAGGGCTCCCAACAATCGTCTCGCCTCTGCGAACGCTCGCATCGTCCCGGCTCGCCGCTCCTGGAGATTGATCCTGTGAAGGGTCCGGAATTTTCGCCGGATGGGCGTGGAACTCGACACAGGAAAATGCATCTTAAGTAGCTCCGCCAAAAATTCCGCGTCGGAGCATACGGCGTCTTCGTTCAAACAGACGAATGGATTTGCGAACCGCGCCAGAATGTCTTCGCCGACGCCGCAAAGCGAGCCGTCGATCAAGTCATCAGCCACCGCGATGAACAGGTAATATGCCAGCAAGACGCTGCGGACTCGATCCATGTCTCCGTCAATTCCGTAGAAATGCAAGCATCGAATAATCCGGTCGGGAATGTTCGCGAACTGGAAGAAGCGAGGATCCGTAAGCAAACCTTGGTATCGTAATTCGATTTGCAAGGACGGAGCGTGAGCAGAATCTACCCAGCCAAGTGCATCGAGGCTTTCCTGAAACTCAGGCGCGCAAAAACTGCGCGGTTTTGGGCCGCTCAAATGTTTACCGATCGCTGCATTCGCCACGGCTCGGGATTGTATTCGTATCCTTCTTCTGAGGCTATGCTTTCGGAAACTTGATAAAAAAGTAAGGAATGCTATAATCAGGCCGAAATCGAAAGAAATGGTTTGAAGAATGAAGATCTCCGCGCACGAAGAATACGGTCTGAGATGCCTGGTGCAGTTGGCGCGGGCCGAACCGGCAGATGAATCGCTGACACTGAATCAGATTGCGGACCGTGAAGGTTTGTCGGTGGCGAACGCGGGCAAGCTGATGTGGATTTTGGTGAAGGCCGGCCTGGTGCAATCGCAGCGCGGAGCGAATGGCGGATACACGCTGGCGCGTCCGGCAGCGGAGATTCGATTGAACGAAGTCATTAGAATTCTGGATGAAGACACGGTCGATCGATTCTGCAAGACGCACACAGGCATACTCGACATATGTATTCACACGAGCGACTGCGGCATTCGCCCGGTGATCGTTGGGCTCCATGAGATTGTACAGAACGCTTTGTCGGAAATTACTCTGGCTGAGTTGATTGGTTCCGAAGAGAAAGTTGATGCGCGCGTGCATCAGATTCAGAGTTTGCGCGCGGTTCAGAGTTCAAGCTTTAGCTTGCCGTCGCGGCGAACAACCTGAAGGTTGAACTCTAAGCGGAGAAGATATGAGCACTGCTGAGATACTCGCAAATCGCGAATACAAATACGGCTGGGTCACGGACATCGAGTCGGAAACGATTCCGCGCGGGCTGAGCGAAGACACCGTTCGTTTGATTTCGCAGAAGAAAAACGAGCCGGAGTGGATGCTCGAGTTTCGCCTGAAGGCTTATCGCAACTGGCTAAAGATGGAAGAGCCGCGGCGTTGGCCCAACATCAGCTTTCCCGAAGTTGATTACCAGGACATGATTTACTACAGCGCGCCGAAACAGAAAGCGAAGAAAGCCAGTCTGGATGAAGTCGATCCGGAGTTGCTGCGAACATTTGAGAAGCTTGGGATTCCTTTGTCAGAACAGAAGCAGCTTGCCGGCGTCGCCGTCGATGCGGTGTTCGACTCAGTTTCCGTCGCCACGACCTACAAAGAGAAACTGAAGAAAGTCGGAGTAATCTTTTGTTCGTTTAGCGAGGCGGTCCAGGAACATCCTGAGATTGTCCGCAAATATCTGGGTTCAGTCGTGCCGACCAACGACAACTTTTATGCGGCACTGAACAGCGCGGTCTTCTCGGACGGAAGTTTCTGCTTTATTCCGAAAGGCGTGCGCTGTCCGATGGAGCTTTCGACCTACTTCCGAATTAACAACTCTGAGTCAGGACAATTCGAACGCACGCTAATCGTGGCGGAAGAAGGCGCGTACGTTTCCTATCTTGAAGGCTGTACTGCGCCCCAGTTTGATAAGAACCAACTGCACGCGGCCGTGGTGGAACTGGTCGCGCTCGACAACGCTGAGATCAAGTATTCGACAGTGCAAAACTGGTACGCCGGTGATGAGAATGGCCGCGGCGGTATCTACAACTTCGTCACGAAGCGCGGAAAATGCGCCGGCGTCAATTCGAAGATTTCGTGGACGCAGGTTGAAACCGGATCGGCAATTACCTGGAAATATCCTTCGTGCATCCTGCAGGGTGATAACTCGATCGGCGAATTTTATTCAGTCGCGCTGACGAACCACGCGCAACAGGCCGACACGGGCACGAAGATGATTCACCTTGGAAAAAACACCCGCTCGAACATTGTCTCAAAAGGGATCTCAGCCGGGCACGCGAATAACAGCTATCGCGGGCTGGTGAAGATCATGCCAAAGGCCGTGAACGCGCGGAACTACACGCAGTGCGATTCCATGCTGATCGGCTCGAACGCCGGCGCCAACACTTTTCCGTACATTGAAGTGATGAATAACTCTTCGCAGGTCGAACATGAAGCTTCGACTTCGCGCATCAGCGAAGAGCAATTGTTTTATCTGATGCAGCGCGGCATTTCGCAGGAAGACGCCGTGAGTTTGATCATCAACGGTTTTTGCAAAGATGTTTTCCTGCAACTGCCCATGGAGTTCGCGGTCGAGGCGACGCGTCTGTTGGGTTTGAAGTTGGAAGGAGCGGTTGGATAAGACGAGTGAATCGTAAATCGTGAATAGTAAATAGTGCTGGTGAATCCAAATTCTATTCACCATTTACGATTTACTATTCACTTCTTTTTGGAGAAATTCATGTTAGAGATTCGCAATCTTCATGCATCGGTTGATGGCAATGAAATACTCAAAGGCATCAACCTGACGGTTAACAAAGGCGAGGTGCACGCCATCATGGGCCCGAACGGTTCGGGCAAATCGACTTTGGCAAAAGTACTCGCGGGGCACCCGCAATACGAAGTGACAGCCGGCGAAGTGATTTACGACGGCAAGAACCTGCTCGAGATGCCGCCGGATGAGCGCGCGCGCGAAGGCGTCTTCATGGCGTTTCAATATCCGATTGAAGTGCCGGGCGTATCGAACGCGCAATTTCTGCGTCTGGCTTACAACGAGAAGCAGAAGCATCACGGTGAAGAAGAACTCGATCCATTAGAGTTCAAAGACCTTCTGAAAGAGAAGGCGAAGCTGGTTGAGATGGACGCGAGTTTCATGTCCCGCTCAGTCAACGAAGGCTTCTCGGGCGGCGAGAAGAAGCGCAACGAGATTTTGCAGATGGCCGTGCTCGATCCGAAGCTGTCGGTGCTTGATGAAACTGATTCCGGCCTGGATATCGACGCGCTGCGGATTGTGGCCGAGGGGGTCAATAAACTTCACGACCCGGACAAGGCTGTAATTCTGGTGACGCACTATCAGCGGCTGCTCAACTACATCATTCCGGATTTTGTCCACGTGCTTTCCGGCGGGCGAATCGTGAAAGAGGGCGGAAAG
>DASYTZ010000136.1:0-15307 GCA_036001745.1 Pyrinomonadaceae bacterium | reverse complement strand
GGTCAGTGGTCAGTTGTTATGCGAAAGCGACGCAAATTTATCATGAGATGGGCGTGCCCCAAAGGTTGCTCCGTATCGCGTTGCTCGGCTAGACTCTCCGAAATACCGAACGAAACCTTTTTGGAAGCCGTATTTGGAACTGACCACTGTTCACTGACCACTGACTACTGATATGTCTCGACTCAAACTCAAAAGCCGCATGAAGAACTTGCTCATGTTCCTGCCGAATATGGTGGCGCTGTGCGCGCGCCTCATGGTTGATAAGCGCGTGCCCCGCACTGAGCGGGCGCTGTTCGCGGCGGCCGTGATTTACGCGATTATTCCGTTCGATTTCATTCCCGATATGATTCCGTTCGTCGGACAGATGGACGATCTATTTCTTATCGCGCTCACGGTTTTGCGCTTGATCGATCGGACGGATGATAAGGTCGTGCGTGAACACTGGCACGGCGGTGGTGACATCGTTGCGCTGGCCGAATCAGCGGCGACGATTGCTCCGGTGCTGATGCCGAAGCGCGTCGCGCGCGTGCTCCTTGCTAAAGTGAAACCTACCGCTGAAGGCACTGGCCTGCTTTTGAAGACAACCAAGTTCGAGCCGCTGCTGGTTGCCGAACCGGAACGGCAGAAGCCCGACCGTGAGGGAGGGCGCAAGAGCGATCCTCGAAGCGCCCGACGACGCATTCGCGAAGTCAAATCGGCCTGATTCTCGCCGACCGATCAAGCCACAGTCATTACTTTCAATTGACGTGAGTTTGTTTGCTGAGGTTTGGGCGCTTCCGCGCGCGGTTCGCGATTGACGTGTCGATAGAGAATGTCGCGCTGCTGCGGAATGAATCCGGCTTCTTTGATTAGGTAGCGCAGAGTTTCTTCGCTGGCTCGATTGTGCGCGCCGGCAGCCGAGACCACATTCTCTTCGATCATGATCGAGCCCATGTCGTTCGCGCCGAAACGCAGCGCCGCCTGCCCGAGCCGAAGCCCTTGCGTCAGCCATGACGCTTGAAAGTTGTCGATGTTATCGAGAAAAAGGACTGAGACCGCAAGCATTTTCAAGTAATCAATTCCGGTTGGTTCTTCTTTGATCTTTCTTCCCAGTGCCGTGTTCTCTCTTTGAAACGTCCACGGAATGAAAGCAAAGAAGCCGCCTGTCTCATCCTGAAGATCGCGGATGCGTCGCAGGTGATTGATGCGATGTTCGATCCGGTCGCCGATACCGAACATCATCGTCGCGCTTGAGCGCAGGCCGACTTTGTGCACGGCGCGCATGACGGCCAGCCATTCGTCGGTCGTGCATTTCGTTGCGACTCGCTTCCGCACTTCATCGTCCAAAATCTCCGCGCCGCCGCCGGGCAGACTGTAAAGCCCCGCGTCCTTCAAACGCTGCATGATCGTCTCGTAATCAAGCCCTGAAATTAGATGGATGTTGTGAATCTCGGGCGGTGAGAAGCAGTGAAGCTGAAAGCCCGGATACTTCGCGCTCAATGTGCGCAGGAGATCTTCGTACCACTCGATGCCAAAATCGGGATGCAGCCCGCCCTGCATCAACACGCCTGTGCCGCCTAGCGCGATCGTCTCGTCAATCTTTTCGCAAATCTCATCGAGCGTGCGGACGTAGGTGTCAGGCGCGCCGGGCCGGCGGTAGAACGCGCAGAACGTGCAGACAACGTTGCATACGTTCGTGTAATTGATATTTCGATCGATGATGTAAGTGACGATGTTGTCGGGGTGCTTGCGCTGGCGAATCTCGTCGGCGGCCGCGCCGATACGAGCGATGTCGTAGGATTCGAGCAGCGCCGTGGCGTCGCCGGTCGTCAGCCGCACCCCGGCGAGCGCTTTGTCAAGGATTGTTTGAATGTCTGTTACAACCACTCAGATAGTCTATTGATTTGGCAGAAATTTCTCAAAGACGGCGAATCAGGAACTTACCACGGGCTGCGTCTTCTGCTTCCGCCGCATTCGCAGAATAAAAATCCCCGTGCCAATCAGCACCGCCGAGAATAGAAAGATGACCACCCCGCCGACTACGCCGCCAACCGTTTCGCGATTGGTCTTTGTGTGGTCGAGCACCATGCCAATCATTGCGGCCGCCCCGAGCAAAAACATAAAAGAGCCGAATGCGATCAGCGCCGCACTAAGACATCCGTAAACGACTGTCGAGCTTTGTTGTGGTCGATACTGCGTTGAAACCGGCGAAGCACCCAATACCGGCGCGGGCACGGCGGCTGATTGGGTAGCTGGTGGCGAAGCTGGTGTAGGTGATGCCATCGGTGGAGCGACCACGGTCTCAGGAAATGCGCCCGCAACGCCCTTACTCTGCCAGCGCGCCTGCACCTCTTTGCAAATCATCTGGCCGCGTTGGTAGTTGTTCGGCACGCCTTCGGCGGCAAACGTTGCCGTGAATTTGATCGCCGGGTCGTTGATGCGAAGCGCGGTGGCGAAACTGCCAAACTGCGTGCTGATCGGTGGCAATTGAGTTAGGTCGTAAGAACGAAAACTCTTTACTTGAATGTTGTCGCCCAACCGTTGAGTCAAATGCAGAATGATGACACGCCGATTGGTGAGTCCAACCATGAAGACGCGGGTGAGCGCGCGCATTCCGAGTATGCCAAAAAAATAAGAATAGAATGGCCGGTATCCCGCATAGGCAGCATTGGCCAGGGATTCTCCCGGCTGCAGGTACGCCTGAAAAGCTCCGTGAACAGACTGGTCGGAAAATTTCGACATGACCGCCTCGCGATTACCGATTTAGACTTAGGGCGAGGCCTATTTATCACCTCTCAAAAAGCTAATCAAGACCTACTCGAGCGGCTACTTCGCAGGTGAGGGCGACGGTTGTTCCGTCTTTTTCCTGAAAGGCACGAGTTGATCAATCGGTATTTCAACGTCGCCGGAATCAGTCTTCACGTGGAGTGTCGGGATCATCTGTGACGCCGCTTTGTCCCACCGAAACTCTCCGAGAATTCGCAAAGCGCCCGGCGCTTGTTTCTGTGTTTTAAAGGTGAAGTGCGTCATCGTGCCGCCGCTCGGGAGTTTAGGCATCCCGCCACTTTTTGGATCCAGTCCGGTTTGGAGAAACTCCAAATCCGGCACATCAGGCTTTTCGATGTTCGCGACCAATAGGCTGATTTTACTGCCGATGGCGTGATACAGCCCGGCGTTATCGATCATTTCGATGTCTTTGCCTGGAGTAACAAAGTAAGTGTAGATGTACTTAGCTCCGTCTTTCGTCTTCTCGCGTGGGCCTGAGGATGTCTGGACAATCGAGCCGATGATTTGTCCCTCGACGCGCTGCGCGTCTTTGAACTCTCCCAAATCTGGTTGCAGCGTGCTCAGCTTGCCGTCAAGTTTGCGAACAAAATAGAAATACTTCTTCGCGGGCGGCTGCGGTTGAGCTGAAGATTGGTTTTGCTGCGCCGATTTCGAGCAGGATGTGAGGATACAAACACAAAAAGCCAGAAGTATTAGCCGTTTCATGGTCGGGGTTCTCCTTTTTGTGGCGCTTTCTATCAGTTATTGATTCGATAACGCAAGGCGACTGAGGATCGTTGTGATTGCCGCGAATTGATCTCTTGAAACAAGCCGCAATAGAATCCCGCGCAGTGACTTCAGAGGGAAGAGATTCGACACGCGGACGCAAGTTCGATCTGCACACGCACTACTATCCGCCCACTTACTTCGACAAGATTCGTGAGCTTCCTTCCGAGTTTTCATTCGACAAGAGTCCTTCCGGTCAGACGATTATCACCTATCGTGGCGCGCGCTTTTTTGGCGTGACGCCGCCGATGACTGATGTCGCAAAACGAATCGAAGACATGGATCGCGTCGGCATCGACATGGAAGTTGTTTCGCTGTCCACGCCAAATGTTTTCTTTGCGGACGCGCACCATCAGCCCGCAATCGCGCGAATGGTGAACGACGCCTACGCAGAGTTGGTTGCGAAACATCCGAGGCGGTTCAAAGCATTCGCCTCGATTCCGATGGATTCGCCGGATGAAGCGTTGCGGGAACTTCATCGCGCGATTGACGAACTGAAGATGAACGGGGTGATCCTCTTGAGCAACATTGGCGGCAAACCGCTCACTTCACCTGAGTATCGCGCGTTCTTCGCGGAAGCTAATCAAATGAAGCTTTGCATTCTGCTGCATCCGATGTTGCCGGCCAATACCGATCCGTTTCGCGAATATGTGCTCGGCCCAATCGTCGGATTTATGTTCGACACGACGCTGGCCGTGGCGCGCATGTGTTTCGACGGAATGTTCCGGGACTTTCCTGACATTCGCTGGATTGTGGCGCACCTCGGCGGCGCCGTGCCTTACCTGATGGAGCGTTTGGACAATGGCTGGCGGGACTTTCCTGAATGCCGCGCGAAAATTGATGAGCTTCCCAGCACCTATATCAAACGCCTCTATTACGACACGGTCAATTTCAATCCGCACATGCTCCGGATGGTGCGCGAAATGATTGGCGCGGATCACATGGTCATGGGCAGCGACTATCCGCACCTGCTGGGTTCGATTGATCGCGCGGTATCGTCAATTGAAAGCTTGTCAATCTCAGATGCTGAGAAGCAAAGGATTTTCGCGGGAACTGCGCTGTCAATCTTGAACAACATTTAGTTACGCAACGAAGTGGCGTATATTCACGCCGTTCAGTGTCTTAGCGAATGTCGCGACCGTTTATCATCGCCATTGACGGTCCGTCCGGCTCGGGCAAATCGACGCTCGGGCGGATGCTGGCGCGCGAACTGGGGTTGCTGTACATCGACACCGGATCCATGTACCGGGCGGTGGCGCTTGCGGTGATTGAATCGACCTCGGTGAATGAGAGCGATGATGTTGCAGTTGGTTCGTTGGCCGGACGGATCGATATTGATCTCGCGGGAGATCCTGACTCGTTGCGCGTGACGCTCAGCGGACGCGATGTCTCGGATCGAATTCGCGACGAAGACGTGACGCATACATCATCAATTATCTCGACAGTTCCAGCCGTGCGTCGTGCGATGGTCAAGCGCCAGCGCGAACTCGGCGCACGCGGCGCGGTGATGAACGGTCGCGACATCGGCACGATCGTGTTTCCAAATGCCGACGTGAAATTCTTTTTGGACGCTGCGATTGAAGAAAGGGCAGAGCGACGCCTGGCCGAAGAACGTGAGCACAACCCGGCGGCAACGTTGGAACAAACCCTGGCCGACATTACCGAACGCGACGCCCGGGACACGACGCGCGTCGATTCGCCGCTGGTCGCGGCTGAAGACGCGATCGTCGTCGATTCGACGGGGATGTCGATCGACGATGTGTTTAGCAAGTTGATGTCCATCGTGAAGGAAAGAACCACATGAGGATGCCGACGTTCACGTTCGAGAACGAAGCGATTTGGGCAATGCTAATGACGCTGGTGCCCCTGGCGATCGCATTCGTGCTGATCATCCTGATTCAGGTCCTGCGGTTGTTGTTTTGAAAATTCGCAATCCGAAATTCGAAATTCGCAATGTTTACCGGAATCATTGAAGAACTTGGGCGCGTGCGGCAGATTGAGCGGCGCGGCGAGGACGCGCGCATTATCATCGAAGCGCGCACAGTCACTGAAGGATCGCGCGATGGGGATTCGATTTCCGTTAATGGCGTGTGTTTGACGGCGCTCGATGTGAAGCCGGATTCGTTTGCCGCCGACGTTTCGAAAGAAACGCTGTTCAGATCAACTCTAGGCTCACTGAAAGAGGGTGCGCCGGTCAATCTGGAACGCGCGGTGACGCCGGCAACCCGTCTCGGCGGCCACATCGTGCAAGGGCACGTCGATGCCCGAGGAAAGTTTCTTGGTTCGGAAAATCATGGCGACTCGTGGACCTTCCGGTTCGCTTATCCTCCCGAGGTCGCGCGGTATCTCGTTTTGAAAGGCTCAGTCGCCGTCGAAGGCATCAGTCTCACAATTGCGAATCTGACCGACGAATACTTCGAGATTGCCGTGATTCCGAAGACGCTGGAGCTTACCAATTTCTCGCATCTCAAGCCTGGCGACGAGGTCAATCTCGAAGCCGACGTGATTGCGAAGTATGTTGAGCGAATTCTCAGTAACACCTCGCTTCAGCGAGGTGGCAGCGCCGCGATCGGCATAGAATGAGCCGTTTGAACGGCTTTCCCTCGAAAACGGTTAAAACCGTTAGGCCGCCGAGTTAGGCTTCTTCATCACCTCGCTGAAGCGAGGTGTGGCTGAGATTGGAAGTCGCAAATCATCGCCTCCCGCGGTAAAATCGTAACCAATCGAAAATCGCAAATCTAATATCCGAGATTCCAAACATGTCGTTTGCTTCCATTCCTGACGCTGCCGCTGACATTCGCGAAGGGCGAATGATTATCATCGTGGACGATGAAGACCGCGAGAACGAAGGCGATCTGGTCTGCGCGGCCGAGAAAATCACTCCGGAAATCATTAACTTCATGGCGCGGCATGCACGGGGATTAATTTGCCTGCCGTTGACTGAAGAGCGTTGCGACGAATTGCACCTGTCTCCCCAGGTTTCTGACAACACTTCGCGTTTAGGCACCGCCTTTACAGTTTCCATCGAAGCACGCCGCGGCGTGACAACTGGAATATCAGCCGCCGATCGCGCCACCACGATTTTGACAGCGGTCGATTCGCGCACGAAGCCGCAGGACCTGGCGCGACCCGGTCACGTATTTCCCTTGCGCGCGAAAAAAGGCGGCGTGTTGGTTCGTCCCGGCCAGACAGAAGCGGCAGTCGACATCGCGCGCATCGCGGGACTTTATCCCGCAGGCGTCATCTGCGAAATCATGAATGAAGACGGCACGATGGCGCGTCTGCCGCAGCTCAAGGATTTCACGGCGACACACGGTTTGAAGATCATAACCGTCGCGGATCTGGTTCGCTATCGAATTCAGAAAGAAGTTCTGGTACGGCGTGCGGTCGAAACAGATCTACCAACGGTGTACGGAATGTTTCGCGCGATTGCTTTCGAGAACACGATCAATGGTGACGTGCATCTGGCGATGGTCATGGGCGACGTGCGCACCGACGAACCAGTCATGGTCCGCGTCCACACAGAGAATGTCACGTGCGACATGTTCGGCTCGACGATTGACGACACCGGTTATCAACTGCGCCGCGCGCTGGAAAAAATTGCCGAAGCCGGACAAGGCGTCGTGCTCTATCTTCGTCAAAGCGAACACGGTCTCGATCTGATTCACCAGTTGCGCACTTACGCGCTGATGCAGGAGCGCGGAATCGGCAAATCTGAAGCGAGCGCCGAAACGGGTTACGGACTGAATCGCGATTACGGCATCGGCGCGCAGATTCTGCACGAACTCGGCCTGCAAAAGATTCTCCTCCTGACGAATCATCCCCCGAAGATCACGGCCATCGAAGGTTTCGAATTGGAAGTCGTCGGCAACGTCCCGCTCGGAACCCTGACAGCGGCCGACGCCAAAGAGATTTCAGTGAGTGACTCATTCGTGAAGATCACAGACTGAAGTCTATGCTACCTTCTTGAAATTCCCCTGTTTTCAGTTTACAAACGAAGCAGATGTTAGAGGTCAGATGTTGGATGTCAGCAAACGCCGCACTGGCATCTGACATCTAGCCTCTAACATCTGCTTTTCGGGCTCTCCTGTAGAATCTCAGTACTGTGCAGTCGCAGCCGCGGCCTTGGGTAAATGCCGGTGAACGATAAAGAGCCTGCCGAAACGAAGCGCGCCGCGCCGCCACCATCCCCACGACGCAGACGCCGCATCGTCACTCGGCGCAACGCAATCATTGTCGGCATCGCGATCGGAATTGGCGCAGTGGCGTTGATTTTGATCGCGCTACTCAGTTACCGACTCGGTTACGTCGACGCCTATATCGCCGGGCAAGTCAAAAACACACTTGCGCAATACGGCGTGCGCGCCGAGATTCGCAGTTTCCACACCTCAATTTCGCCACAGACCGTCGAGATGCTCGACGTCGAGCTTTATGACGCACAGAGCGGTGAGAAGCTCGGCAAAATCGATCGGCTGCTGGCGACTGTGCGCATTGAAGATCTCTACGCGCTCAATCTGCGCCGTAACATCAATCTGAAAGATTTACAGATTGAAGGCCTGGAGTTGTGGGTCGCCTTCGACGATCAAGGCCGGTCGAACTTCCGCAACATTCACATTCCACCACCCGAACCAAATCAGAGAATCTTGTTCGCCTACTCGACTGCGCACATCGACGTGAAGAATGCGTTGATTCACTACGGCGACGCGCTGCACAAATTGTCGGGCGAGGCGCGGAATCTGCGCGCGACGATTCAGCCGGACGATCCGAACGCGCCCAGCTCGAGTTGGATGAACACCGTGACGCTGGGCGCGACGAACTCGACGTTCGCCTATGACGACCGGCCCATCAACAACATCGATATCGAAGCGCGTGGCCGCGTGAATCAAGTTCGCGCGGAAATTCAGGAGTTGAAGCTGCGTTCGCCGGTGGCGGAAGCAACCTTGAGTGGCGTGATGGGTGACTGGCGAAAGTTGCAATACGAGTTCAACGTCACTTCCACAGTCGATCTCACCCAGCTCTCGGACGTTCTCGCGACCGGCACGGCGCTGCGCGGCGTCGGAAACTTTGCCGGCACGATCACCGGCGAAGGCGACAAGTATCAAATTAATGGCGGCGTGAAGTCCGACGTGCTCGCCGCCGGCGGCGTGCGCCTGCAAGGCTTGAACGTCACCGCAAAAGGCTCCGGACAGGGCAAGAGTTACGATTTCAATGGGCGCGCGGTCGCGCAACTTCTGAGCGCAGGTGATTTTCAATTGAACGCGGTGCAACTGACCGGGGGCGTGATGGGCACCGGCTCGGACTTTCGTTGGGTTGGAGAACTGCGCGCCGCAGCCGAAAAGAGTTACGGCACGACAATCACGGGGCTGATCCTGCGCGATGCCGTTGCCGAATACCGCGACGGAGTTCTCACGGCTTATGCGCCGCAACTGACCGGCAGCGCCCTCACAACTTCAACCGCGCGAGTCGCAGGCGGTGTCCAGGCGACGAACATTCGCGTGAAATCCGCGAACGACGTAACGACAGCGACGATTGCGTCTGTCAAAGCCGGCAAGATCCAGGCAGAGAAAGCCACGGTCGATGGCGTCACGGCAAACAACATCGAAGCGACCAGCCGGGGCGGCGTCACGAACGTGACGATAAAGGAAGTTCAAGTCGGCGCTGCAAATTTTTCGGGCGCGCAAACCGGTAGCATCAACATCGCCGGCGTACGTTTGGCAATTCGCAACGGGCGGGTTCAGGGCACGACGAACGACATCAACGCGGGCACGGTGAAGCTTGAAAACGGCCAGGTCGAAAATGTGAAGCTGGCGCGGCCGGCGTTTGCGCTCGAGCCTTCCGGCCGTTATCGCGCCAGCGCAGACTTGAGTTTGGGCGGCGGCGTACTCGGCGAAATGAAACTCGGCCCCGCGCACGCGTCAGTCGTCGCGTCGAGCGATCAAATCCAACTCAACAATTTTGTTGCTCAAGCCCTGAACGGCCGCGCCAGCGGCAATGCGACGATCGCGCTGACGAAGTCCGGGACTTCGCGTGTTGCAACCGACTTCGACAATTTCGATCTCGCGGCAATTATCGCAATCGCGTCGGGCCGCGCCGTGCCGGTTTCCAGCCGCGCGACGGGACGCGCCGATCTGACATTCAAGGACACCGATATTGCGACCGCGACCGGCACTGTCAACGCACGACTGCAAAGCGACGCAACAGCTACTGATCTCACGCCGCTATCAGGCGACGTGGCCGTCACCGCCGACCACGGCACATTTCGAATTCAACGTGCAAATCTGCAAACCGCCGCGACGAAACTCAACGCGAGCGGCCAATTCTCAATTGACGAAGCGGTTTCAAATCTGCGCGTCGATGTCGCTTCCACGGATGCCGCAGAAATTCAGCGCCTGCTGATAACTTCCGGCGCCCTGCCCGAAATCGAAGAACAGTTCCACACGTACGGTATCGATCTCGCCGGCAAACTCAATTTCAACGGCACCGTCGCGGGCGCGCTGAAGGATCCGATGGTCAATGGCCACGCTGAACTCGGATCGCTCGTCATGAACGGCCGCGACCTCGGCTCGCTGACGGCGGACATTCAGTCGAGTGCGACGGAAACTCGCGTCGAGAACGGCCGCTTGGTGCAGGCGAGCGGCGGTGGCGCGCAGTTCGCGCTGCTGATTCCGCGTGCTGGTGAAAACAATGTCTCGATTGACGCCACGCTCGATCGCATGAACACGGGCAATCTGATTGCGGCTTTGCCGATGACGCGATCAACCCGCGAACAAATCGGCGACACGTCAGGTGAAGCCTCCGGCTCTCTGAAGATCACCGGCATCCCGAACAACATGTCGGGCGTTGCCGACCTGCGCTTCGGCAAAGGTCGTCTCGCGGGCGAGCCGTTGCAAAGCTTGACTGCCCACGCCACCTTCGCAGGCTCAAGAGTTGACGTCGAAAACATCGATGCGAATTTTGACGCGGGTCACATCATCGGCAGCGGCAAGTACGACACGAAAACAAAAGCCTTCGAGGCTAAGTTCAGCGGCGATCGCGTGCAGATTGAGAGGCTGGCGGCGTTCGCGAATCGCCCGGGATTGCCGCAGCTGCGCGGCACAGCGAATCTCACCGCCAGCGTTTCGGGTGTTGGCGTCGATCAGTCGACTTACAACATCAACTTCAACGGCGACAGCAATGATGTGACGATCGATGGCCGCCAGGCAGGCGCGGTAAAACTGGTCGGCGTCACGGAAAACCGGCAGCTCAACATAACCTTCACCACCACCGGTTTACTCGGCGCAAATCCGCAACTCGTCACTGCTCGCATCGATCTTTCGAACGAAAAACTTCCGGCCGTAGTTGAATCAGCGATTACTGGCGCGGATTTGACGCAAGTCTTAAAACTTCTTCTGCCGGAAACTGAAGTCGCCGTCAGCGGTCGCGCGACGGGAACGCTGAAACTCGCCGGCAACCTGATGACCGAAAACGATCAGGGAGAAGAGGTATTCTCGTGGCGCGGCCTAACAGGTTCAGCAACCTTCACAGAACTGACGATAAACGTAGCTGACGTGCAGCTTGCTCCAACCGGTCCACTCGTCATCGATTTCGCCCCAGGTGAAGTGAATTTTCACGAGACGCGCTTCACGGGGCCCGGTACCAACGTCACGATCGCCGGGACGGTTGCGACCGGGCCAGGCGGCCGCGAAAACCTGGACGTGAACGGCGACGTCAACCTGCGAATCTTCAGTGGCATCTCGCCGGATGTTTTCTCGTCAGGCGTAGCCAAACTTTATCTGCGAATCACCGGCACTTACGAGAATCCGCGCGCGTTGGGCACCGCGGAAGTAACTGGCGCTTCGGTTTCGGTCTTCTCAGGTGACCAAACGATTACGGTCGCTAACCTGACGGGGCTGATTAGGTTCAATTCGAACCAGGCGCAGATTGAACGGCTGACGGGCACGCTCGGCGGCGGCAAAGTCACTGCGTCCGGCGGTGCGCTTCTCACCGGCTCCGCGCGCGGACGTTTTGTAATCAATCTGCACGGCGACAACGTCACGCTCAATTATCCGAAAGACTTTCGCTCGACGGTGACGGCGGATCTCTCGTTGAGCGGCGACATGAAGAACCAGTTCATCACCGGCTATGTCAATGTGAAGCGGACGGAATATACGAAAGATATCGAACTCGCCGATCTGATAAATCAGCGTCCGGAAACGACGATCGAGGAAGGCGGGCAGTTCAGCTTTGCTGAGACTGCCGTCCTTGACAAGTTGCGAGTCGAAGGACGCAACGCGCTGGTGCTGCACAATAACCTCGGCGATGTAGTCGCTTCCGTAAATCTGCAACTTGACGGCCCCGTCGGCGATCCGCTCATTCGCGGACGCATCACTGCGACGCGGGGCACGCTCAATTTCCGAAACAGTCCATACGAAATTACGCGCGGGTTGATCGATTATCCCGGCCGCCTCAGCGCTGACCCGATTTTGAATATCGAAGGAGAATCGGTCATTCGCGGATATCGCGTGACAGTCGCCATCACCGGTCCGCTGTCGCATCCGCAAACGACGGTAAGTTCTGAGCCCGCTCTGCCGCAAGCCGATGTGGTGTCTCTGATTCTCACTGGGTCGTTGTCTTCCACCGACCAAAGCACTTCAGTCCTGGCGCAATCGGGATTGGGCACCGCCGCCAGCCTGCTGACCGATGCGCTGATTAATGCGCCGGTCTCGCGCGCGAGCAACAAATTGTTCGGCTTAAGCCGGCTTGAGATCAGTCCCGTGATTGCCGGCACTGGCTCGACGCCGACAGCGCGACTGACGGTCGCGCGCCGCGTCAGCAAAGACGTGACGGTGACGTATTCAACAAATCTCGCGTCGGATCCAAATCAGATTTTGGCGGTCGAGTACCGCGTCTCGAACCGTTTGTCGTTCGTCGCACAGTACGAGCAGGGCTCGCTCAGAAACCTGAGCACGCGCAACAACAACTACAGTTTTGAAATCAGGTTCAGGAAAAGATTTTGAGAAGACAGACCGCAGGAGGCAGACCGCAGACGGCAGGAGGCGGGAAACGTTTGCTCTTTTCCTGCTGTCTGCTGTCTGCAATCTGCTGCCTGAGTTTCGCAGTGGTCCGCGCGCAGGTCGGCGCTTACGAACACCGTTCAGTCGCTGCTGTAGAAGTCTTGCTCGAAGGCACGCCTGCGGACGCATCCGCGGTAGCTGAATTCCAATCGCTCGTGCGCATCAGGGCCGGTGGCGAGTACACAGCCGTGGCAGCGCGACAGTCTCTACAGGATCTCTTCGCTTCAGATCGCGTCGCTTCCGCGCGCATCGAAGTCACCGAAGGGCCCGGCGCGACCGGCGGTCAGATCCGCGTGCGGTTCGTGGTACGGCGACAGCTTGTCATCGCGGGCGTCACGCTGCGCGTGGGCGAGGCGATCGGCGTTCCGATCGCGACTGACGAAATCCGCGCGCGATTGAATCTGCTCGAACCGGGACGTCGTCTTTCGGTGCTGGCCATCGAGCGAAACGCCGATGAAATTCAGGCATACCTGCGTGATCGCGGGTATTTCAACGCCAATGTGGAACACACCGAAGAGCCTGATCCGACCGACGCAACCGGAACTCGCGTGCGAGTGATTTATGCAGTCACGCCCGGGACACCAGCGCATGTTGCATCGTTTACCATCGATCCCAAACTCGACATTGAGGGTGTTCGACCGACATTGAAACTTCAACCAGGCGCGCTATTCACTCGCGACGTGCTGGGTGAAGACCTGAATCGAATTCGCCAGGCGCTGCTCGCGAAGGGCTATCTGTCGCCCACCCTGAACGATCCTCGCGTCGAACGAAATCCGGAGACGAACGAAATCAAGATTGACGTGACCGGTAATCGTGGGCCGCTCGTGAATATTGTTTTCAAGAACTACACACTCAGCGAGAGAAAGCAGCGCGAGCTACTGCCTTTGAAGCGCGAAGGCAACCTGGATTATTCCGTGATCGAAGAAGGCGCGCGCCGGGTGCGTAATCGTCTCCAGGAGAACGGTTATTTTTTCGCTGAGATTACTCCGCTATGCACCGTCACGCCCCCGACGCCGAACACGGTCGAGAACGGTTCGAACGAGACGTGCCGCAATCTGGTGCCGGAAGCGCTCACCGATCACACGGTGACGGTCACTTACGACGTCGATCTAAAACGGCAGTTGACGTTGACGGACATTCGCATCACCGGCACCAACAAGCTCGCCCCGGACGACATTCTTGGCGAATTGAAATCGCGGAAGGCCCGCGGATTTTCGTTTCTCCCGTTCATCGGCGGCCTCGGCCGCGGATATACGAGCAACACTCTGCTCGAAGAAGACCGCCGCACCGTCGAAGCGCACATGCGCGAACTCGGCTATCGACATGCGAAAGTGAATGTCGTGCAGGGCATCGCGTTAACCGGCGACAATCTGATCATCACCTTCAATGTTGACGAAGGACCGCTGACACGTGTTGCGGAGGTTGAGATTCGCGGCGCGACCGTTTTCGCTCAGGCTCGCCTGCTCAAAGAAATCACGATCATTAAAGGCGAGCCGTATTCACGCTCGCAAGTGCGCGGCGACACCGATCGATTGCTCAACCTGTACGCACATGAAGGCTACATCGAGGCGGAAGTGCGACCAGCCGTTGATGAGTTGCCAAAGCAGGGAGAAGACGAACAGGTGCGCGTCGTTTTCAATGTGACAAAAGAAGGCGCCAAGGCAATCGTCAACGAAATCGTCATTAACGGGGTCACCGGCGATGCCGGCACGCAGCGCACAAGACGTGACGCGATCAAGCGCGCGATTCCGCTGATGCCGGGCGATCCGCTCCGCGCCGATCGAATTACTGATGCCGAGCGCGCGCTTTACGTTACCGATGCTTTCCGGCAGGTGGTCATCAGTCAGCAGCCGGCGGGCGAAACTCTCACAGGCGAAAAGAAGTACGACGTCGTGATCGATGTCGAGGAAAAGAGGCCGCGGGTGATCGAATACGGCGGCGGCTATTCCACGGACACGGGCGCGCTGGGATTGATGGAACTGACGAACGTCAATTTCATGAACAAGCTGCGCACGGCCGGGATTCGCCTGCGTGGCAGCCAACGTCAGCAACTGGTCCGTTTTGAGTTTCTCGACCCGCGATTTGCGCGTTACCGAAAGGACCAGTTCGCGCCGCTGGCTCTTTCGCTTCAGTATCTGCGCGACTCGACGATTACGCGTTTCTTCCGCTCGACGATTGATCGCGGCACGTTTGGCGTCGTGCAGCGATTAGACGCCGACGGCAATCCGATTGACGTGCTCGGCAATCGCGTGGGCCAGCCGGAAATCGATCGTCTGACGTTCACAGTTGAGACTCAGCGCGTGCTGAGTCAACAGCGTCACAGCATCGTCTTTTTGCGTTACGCATATGAAGATGTGCGGCTGAGAAATATCGAAAGTCTTCTAATCAAAGATATTCTCATTCCGGATCAGGTTGTGCGGCTGTCACGCTTTGGCACTTCGTTCGTCGTGGATACGCGTGAACGTTGCGAGCGGCGTTTGCCCGGCGCTGTCCGCAGTGAAGAAGAGCGCATTCGTTCGGGCGAGGTCTGTCGCTACAACCAGACGGACGCGACTCGTGGCCACTATCTCACCGCGGATTTCAGTTGGGCGGCGAAAGCCTTGGGCGGCAATACTTCATTCATGCGATTTCTTTCGACCTATCACACGTATTACAAAATCGGGGCGCCACGCGGAACGGTCCTGGCGGCAAACGTGACGCTGGGTGTGGCGCAACTGTTCGAC
>DASYTZ010000135.1:0-4114 GCA_036001745.1 Pyrinomonadaceae bacterium | reverse complement strand
GTCCCTGTGTGCTTCATTCCAGAAGCGTGGGGGGATTATCCTTTACAGTTTCTCAGCCAGCCGTTCATAATATGAGATCAGTTCTGCGAGTTGGGCTTTCGCGTCAAAGCCAGGGCTTGCCTTTCTCGCTTGCAGTTTCTTAATCTCTCTAAGCAATCTATCGTTTACGCTTGCTCTGCCAGATTCGCGTTCTCGAGACGGCGCTGCGGATTCATCTTTAACCGGCATTGAGGCAACCTGAGACTCGAGACATCCGATGACGTGGGCGGCAGGGATCCGTTAATGCCCGCAAACTATATTCTCCAGGCGTGCTAAGTCAAGGCTTTTCTTGAGCGTTTTGCAATTTTTCTGACGGCGGCGCGAACCGTTTGACGAGGTGGGACTAACTTAGCGCGGCGTCGAAGTTGGCTTGGCGGGTAAAAACGCGGGCCCGATCTTCTCGTCGAGGCCGTCCAAAGTGCCGTTCACTTTCTTGTAAACATTTTCAATCACGGAACGGCGCGCGGGATCCGGGGGGCCGGCCAGGTAACTCTTGATGTAGTAGAGCAGCGCCTGATCGTTCTTGCCGTTGGCTTCGAGGGCCGCTCCCAAATGCCACATGGCCGATCGCCACAGCGGCGTGCCTTCGGGCGAGACGCTGACGGCGCGACGAAGACGGGCAACCGCATCAACCGGTTTGTCCAGATTGAAAAGCGCCCTACCCGCCAGTTCCTCGATGCGTGCTCGCAGCAATCCAGACAAAGCCGCGCGCGGCGCGTTTGGGACATCTGGCGTGCCTCCCTGAGCCAACGCGCGCGCACGCGCATCGCTTAACTCTTCAGCCTGGACCGCCACGGTAACCGCCGGCACATTCAAGGCTGCTTCGACGCCGGCGGTTGCGCTGTCCATTAGATCAACTACGGTCGACAGCGCCACCCCTTTTCTCAAGAGCTGTGACCCGACATAGATCTGCCGGTACGTGCGCATCGCGTCGTCGCCGGCAGTGAAATCCTGCGCCGACGCAAGCAGATCGTCTTCGTTCAACGAGCGGCCATTGGGCGGATTGAGCGCGCTGTTGAAAGCCAGCAGCGCCTTGAGCATTTTTGCGTTCGCCTCGGTGTCAGCCGTCTTGCTTTGAAAAATCGCCGCCCGACGTTCCGGGGCCAGCAACTCAGTGAAAGTCGCTGCCCGAGCTGTGATTCGGCCGGCAAGTTTCGTTTCCAGTTGTCCGTCTTTCAGACGGAAAGATTTTACCAACTCTGCGACGGCTTCATCGTACAAACCAACAGCTGCGAGCACGCTGGCGAGTTCGTAGTCGAGCGTGGGAAAACGTCCGAACTGGCGAGCGAATCGCAACGCGCGCTCGGCATCCAGCGGTCGCTTGTCGGCGACCAGCGCGCGCGCGAAAGCAATTTGCGCCCATGAATATCGCGGCTCGATTGATGTCGCTTGCTGCGCGAGTTCGAGGCCGCGAGTTGCCCCATCGTGCGCCATGAACCAGTAAGCTGCGCCGACGAGCAGAGGCAGATTGCGGGCTTTCTCCGGGTCGGAAAGCGTGCTATTCAGTTCCTGTTCGGCTTCGTCTTTCCTGCCAAGTTCCAAAAGCGACAGGATAATTCCCGCGCGCGCAGAATTGTTTTTAGGATCGGCTTCAGCAACTTCGCGATAAAGCGCAAGCGCCGCCTCGTTCTTGTCGGCAGCCCTCTTCAAATCCGCAAGCGCCAGTTTCGCCGATGTTGATTTCGGATTGAGTACAAGCGCGCGAGCATATTCAGCCTCAGCGTCTTCGAGCCGCAGAGCGATGTGCCGCGCCGCACCCACCACCTGATGTGCGGCAGCGAGATCCGGCGCCGTCTGCACGGTCAACTCGGCGACGCGATTGGCTTCAGTCGCGTCTTCGATTCCCAAATAAAATTGAGCCAGCGCCAGCAAACGGACAGGATTCAGCTTCGCAAGTCCTTCGGCCTGGTGCGCAGCTTCGATTGCCGGGCCCCGCTGTCCACGGAGGAAAAGATTCATCGGGATGCGCGCGATGACTTCCGTGAACAGGCGATCTGTCATGTCCGTCGGAGCTTCGGACAGCGCCCGCCGAAACTGTTCCAGCCCGCCGGCCACGTCGCCCGCCTGAAGTTTTTGATCTCCCAGCGTCGCACGTGCTGCAACGATGAGTTCATTCGCTCGAGGCACCGCTGCGGACTTGGGATGCGCGGCGATGAATGCTTTTAGCAGTTCGATTCTCTCGTCCGCCGGTTTGGTGAGCGTAATCTCGACCTCTTCCTTTTCGTCTTCCGGATTCGCGGGCGATGCCGAGGGCGAGCGAGTTGCCCGCGCCGGTTTCGTCGGCAAATTTTTCGCCACCGCAGTCGGGCCTGCGGGCGTCTCGGTAGCGGATGGCGTCGCTGTCGCGCCTGGGGTTGCCGGTGTTTCCGTCGGCTCGGCAGTGGGTGAAGGCTCCGGAGTAGGAGTCGGTGTTTCCGGCATTGGACTCTCAGTGGCCGAAGGCGAGGGGGTCGGCGTCTCGGTAGCGGATGGCGTCGCTGTCTCGCTCGGTGTTGCGCTCGGGCTCACTTCGGGTGTTGGAGTCTCGGTTGGCTGAGCGGGCGCCGCTTCGATCGGTGTGGGACTGGGCGTCATTTCTGGGGACGGAATCTCGATCGGCCCAGGTGTCGGCGTGTCGGCCGGCGCCAAAGGTTTTCCAACTGTTCGAGGTCGAGACTGCGCGACGCTTAATTCGCCGCTCTGCGGATCCAATTGCGCAAAAGTAAAGTTATGTTGTTCGCCGACTGCAGTTGCGAATGTCTGCACGGCGGCCAGCAAACCGCCGTTGTAGTCGCCCTTTTCAAAGTTCGGCCGCATCTGCCGGCCCATTTCGCCGATCAGGCCGTCGGGAAGCGCGGCCTGCGCTGCCCTGCTGAACTGCGTGAAGAAATGACCATTGTCAGCGGCAATTATGACGAGAAGACTCTTTCGCGTGGACATGCGCGCACCCACATTCCACTCGCCGGCAACCCGCAGGGAATAGTCGTACATATCTTCCGTGCCAACCGTCTTGACAATCGCAACAACCAGATCAAGATCGGTACGCTGTTTCAGGTTTTCCAGAATCGTCTCCAGCCGTTGCTTGCCTGCCGGATCAACTGCTTCAGCAAAGTCGTTAATGTGGCCGCTGGGTTGAGGCAGCTTATCCTGGGCCAATCCGACGGTGAGCACGTGCGTTATCGAAACCACTGCCAATATCAATGAGAAAATCGCCGCGCGCGAATTGTGCTGAGACGTTTTCATTCGACGCTTTTACGTGGATAACTCGGCAATCAGCGCAAAATAGGAAGAGATTGAATCGGGCCGTCATGATAACATCAATGCGAAACAAAGCGTAAAAACATGACCGATCTCGACGAAGCGTGGGAACTGGCTTTGGCGGAAGCGAAACACCGCGCGCGCGTATCAGGCCGACGGGACATTGCCGACTATCTCGACCTTCGCAGGCAGAACGATTTGCTGCGACGCACGGCCACCGAATGGTTGATCAATACAATCGTTTCGCTCGCCGCGAAAGAGAATCGTGCCGGCGCGGGAATTCAGATCGAGAAGCAGGAGGCGCACCGTTTTCAACGCGGAACGGCCACGATGGTCGGAACGCGAATTACGCTGCGCCGTGGAGTTCGCGCGCTCTCGATCGAAAGCGGCTGGCCGCGAACGCCCCGCGACGGCATTGTGCGTGGCGGCGGACTGGCATGTGCCAACATCAAACACTTTGGCCGGCCGCGCATGAATGAAGAACTGCTCCTGATTCGTTCGTCAAATGGAACACCTAAATGGTCCTTGATGAGAAAGAACGAGAGACAGTCCGTCCTGAAAGAATCCGATCTTCAACGTCATTTGGCGATTCTGACCGAACCTTGAAACCGCCCACGATCACCGAATCTAACTATTCTTCCCGAAACTTAAGACTCTGCGATTACTTTCTTACATAAGTCTTAAGACTTCGGAACTATTCTTGTGATGCCCGCGTGTTTGCCTTGTGATGCGTATCCGGAACCACAAGGGCCCATCTTATCTATAGCAATTGCTGTAATGAGTCGATAGGAGGCTAAAGAATAATGAGGAAAAACATTTTGATTAGATTGTTGATGGC
>DASYTZ010000134.1:0-21355 GCA_036001745.1 Pyrinomonadaceae bacterium | reverse complement strand
CTGGGATTCGAACTGATCGCGACGCGCGGAACCGCCGAACGTTTGCGCGAAGTCGGCCTGGATGCCGCAAACGTTTTCAAAGTTAACGAAGGGCGGCCAAATATCGTTGACCACATCAAGAAAGGCGAAATCGCGCTCATCATTAACACGCCGCTGGGTCGCGTTTCGCATTACGACGAACAAGCGATTCGACGGGCGGCCTTGCAGTACAACGTGCCTTGTGTGACGACGATGACGGGCGCGCACGCATTGGTTGAAGCGCTGACATCCACCGCCAACCGCGCTGAAATAAAAGTGCAGCCGTTGCAGGAACTGCATGCCGTGAGTGTGTCGGCGCGTTGAGGTTGTTTGTGCCCTCTGTGGTTGAGTGGCCAGTCCGAATATCCAACCACAGAGGGCACAGAGGAAGCTAAACCGATGAGTCAGATAAACGCAGTTGTAATCACCGCCAGCGATGCGTGCGCGCATGGCGAGCGCGAAGACAAATCAGGCGAGTTGTTGGTTGAGTTGCTCACAGGAATCGGCGCGCACATCGTCGCGAAAGAAATTCTCGCTGATGATCTCGAGCCCTTGTCTGACAAGCTGCGCGAATATGCCGACCGCCCCGACGTGAACCTGATTGTGACGACTGGCGGCACAGGGTTTGGTTTACGAGATCACACTCCAGAGGCTACGCGTCGAGTGATCGAACGCGACGCGCCAGGTTTGGCCGAAGCGATGCGGATTCAAACTCTGAAGAAGACCCCGATGGCCATGATTTCGCGCGGGGTCTGCGGCATTCGATCGGGCGCGTTGATCGTCAATCTGCCGGGCTCGCCGAAAGCTGTGCGTGAAAGCTTTGCAGTGATCGAACCTGTCCTGTCACACGCGATTGCATTGCTGCAGGGAAAGTCGAAGTCGCACGATGAATGAGTTCTTCAATTGTTGAGGAGGAAGCGCCCATGAAGAGTTTGGCATCACTGGCACTGATTGCTCTGGCACTCTCGTTTTGCAACTTGCTTGGAAAACGCAGCAACAGCAATGCGAACGTAAACGCGCCGTCTGGCACGGTCACGGAAAGTAACGCAAACGGAAATTCAAATAGCCCGGAACTCGTCGAAGCTCCGCCGCCGCCACCGGAATCTGTAAAGCTGCAGCGTGCGAACTCCAATGCAGGCGTGCCACAAATCGAAACAGTTCCTCCACCACCGCGGCCATCGCCGAAGATTCCGCGGGCCCCGATTTCGGGCGGCGTGCTTAACGGTAAAGCGATAAGACTTGTTCAGCCAGCCTATCCGGCGATAGCCAGAGCTGCGCATGCCTCGGGTCAGGTCACGGTCCAGGTGTTAGTTGATGAAAACGGAAATGTGATTTCCGCAAACCCGGTGAGCGGGCATCCACTTTTGCAGTCCTCGGCGGCAGCAGCAGCACGAGCTAGTAAATTTAGTCCGACCTTATTGTCCGGCCAGCCGGTCAAGGTAAGCGGTGTGATCATTTACAACTTCGTCGCACAGTGAGTTAATAGCACCATAGTCTCCCGTGATTGACAGTTAGAAAGTGCTGATAAAGAATGCAGCGCGTCAACCAGGCTCTTGCTGCTGAATTGGCTTCAACCTCGCTCATTGATTGAGGCCGGATCGCATCTTTCAATTAGGAGCTAATCATGCGAATAACTCCCGACCTCGGACGATCTCTCAGATCGTTTCTGCTTTCAATTCATGGTTTGATTTTCTGGTCCCTGCTTGTGCTGGTTTCGGCAGCCAGCGTCGCGGCCCAATCCGCAGATTCCACTTCAGACACCACTCAATCGCCGAACGAAGGTATTCGGAAAGGCTGGAACGAACTAGGAATCTGGGGCGGCGTGTCATTTCACTCGCCCACGCTGATCGGCAAGACACCCGACGCGCGTTTCGGAAATATTGGTTTGCGATACGGACGCGTGCTTGTTGCGAGTAAGACGGTCGCGTTCGAATGGACTATCGATGTCATACCGGTGGCCGTACTCTCAAATCCTCGGCCGGAAGTGACGGCTTCAGGACCAGGCTTCACAGTCATATCGCTGGTGCGGCACAGCGTCTATGGTTTCGGCGCCGCGCCGATCGGTTGGAAATTCAACTTTCGCCGCAACCGCCGCGTGCAACCATTCGGCCAGGCCACCGGCGGATTTCTCTACTTCAGCAGACAGGCGCCGGTGGACGATTCCTCGCGCTTCAACTTCACCTTTGATTTCAGCGGCGGCGTGCAAATCGTGAATAGCAATCGCCGCTCATTCACGATCGGCTACAAGTACCAACACATCTCGAACGGTTACGCAGGAACCTTCAATCCGGGCGTGGATGTGCAGATGGTGTTTGCGGGGTTTTCGATATTTAAGTGAGCCGAGGACTTTCTTTGATGAGCGCTAAGACAGTCATCCTCAGCTAAGACTTGATCCAGGGGTGGCGCGCTTCGCGCTAACCCCTGGCTATTATCTTTCACGCCTTCAGCGTGAAGAGTGATTGACTTTGCTCTCACGCGACACTTAATATTCACTCGTTCGGAATTTTTCTGACTACATTCCCAAAGCGCGATGCTCTTGCTACAAGCAGCGACGACGACGGCGCACAACTTAGGAGCACCATCGACGGCGTATTTACCGGTGATGGTCTTTTTCGTTTTTGCGATCGTGTTTCCGGTGCTGCCGCTCGTTCTCGGCCGGTTCCTGCGGCCGTATAAATACGAAAAGAACAAGATGCGGCCGTACGAGTGCGGCATCGATCCGGAGACCGGAGCGCACGATCGGTTCACGGTGCGTTTCTACATCGTCGCAATGCTGTTTCTGATTTTCGATGTTGAAACGATTTTTCTGCTGCCGTGGGCGATAATTTTCATGGGCGACGATTTCTCGTTCACGAAGTTTGCGCTGATCGAGATGTTCGTCTTCATCGGGATTCTCGTCGTTGGTTATTATTACGCGTGGCGCAAAGGCGCGTTAGAATGGGCATGAGAGATTGATGATTGCCAATTGATGATTGCCGAATTAACGTTAGCCTACTCCCACTTATGAAGCCCGACGATTTGAAAAAGCGCACGAAGCAATTTGCGTTGCGAGTTTTAAAGCTCGTCGCAGCGTTGCCGAAAAGTTTGGCGGATAAAACCATCGGCGGTCAGCTCGTCAGGGCGGGCACATCAGTCGGAGCTAATTATCGAGCGGCCTGCCGCGCGCGCTCAAAGCTTGAGTTTATCGCCAAAATCGGTATCGTCGAAGAAGAAGCGGATGAATCAGCTTTTTGGATGGAACTGATCATTGAGGGTGAGCTGTTGAAGCCTCAATTAGTTCAGTCGTTACTAATTGAAGCGAATGAGCTGGCGAAAATAATGGCGAGTTCAAGGAAGTCGGCTTCGGAATCGCTCGAAACGAAACAGAGCGGCAAATCGACAATCATCAATCGGAAATCGGCAATGACTTATGGCTGAGCACAACGAAGGATTTGTCTTAACAACGGTCGATTCGATCACCAATTTCGTCCGGCGTAGCATCGCGGCGAAAGCGATGGACATCGGCGCGCCGGTGGTGAACTGGGCGCGCAAGTCCGCGCTGTGGCCGATGACGTTCGGCCTGGCCTGCTGCGCGATCGAGATGATGGCGACCGGCGCCGGACGTTTTGACATCGATCGATTCGGAGCCGGAGTGTTCAGGCCCAGCCCGCGGCAGAGCGATCTGATCATCATCGCCGGCACGGTGACCTTGAAGATGGGGCCGGTCATCCGGCGCATTTACGATCAAATGCCTGAGCCGAAGTGGGTGATTGCGATGGGCGCGTGCGCTTCGACCGGCGGCCCGTTTGACTCGTACTCGACGATGCAGGGCGTCGATCGAACAATCCCCGTTGACGTTTACATTCCCGGTTGTCCGCCGCGTCCGGAAGCTCTCCTTTACGGCTTGATGCGTTTGCAGGACATCATCATGCGCGAAGCTCCCTCGGCCTACATTTTCGAATCTGACGGAACGGTGCACCGCCAACGCTCGTTCGACTCAGACGAACAGCCACAAATCGCCGCGCCCACGGAAAACAAAGCCGAAGCCGCAGCCTAGTGGAAACGAGCAAGCTGACCCGCTATCATATCCCCGCATACGCTCTCCTAAATGTTTCGTTTGATTGAACCCCGACTTGTCGTGGGTTCGAAGGAGGAATCTCAATGAAATCCATCCAATCAAAGCTTCTGGTAATTGCGATCGCGCTTGTGCTCGGTACTCCCGCGATGGTCTCGGCCCAAAGAACCAAGCCGCGGCTGCGCCGGGCGGCGAGAACGGCACGCGTCGCCGCACCATTGGTGCCAATCGGAACGAATTTGAAAGTCCGCCTGAACGATACTCTGTCGAGCAAGGACTCGCGCGCGGGCGACAAATTCACCGCCACGGCCATCGATCCGGTTCGGTTCAATGAGGCGACCGTGCGCGGGCACATCCGCTCGATCGTGAAATCGGGACGAATCAAAGGCCGGACAACCATGAACCTGGCGTTCGATTCAGTCACGCTCCCTGACGGGCGCACTGAAACGCTGCACGGGATTGTTACGCGCGTCTACGACAGCAAAGGCCGCGCTGATGAAGAAGGCGGCGTGCAATCCGAAAGCCGCGGGCGTCAAACAATCAAACGCGGCGGCATCGGCGCGACTGCGGGCGCGATCATTGGGGCGATCGCCGGCGGCGGCAAGGGCGCAGCCATCGGCCTGTTGGTGGGCGGTGCCGCAGGTGCTGGTTCAGTCGCAATGCAAGGCGGCAAAGAGTTGAAGCTCGAGAGCGGCACAGAGATGCTGGTGCACGTGACTCGCTAGCAAAACACTGTTGCGACGACTGATCACAATCGCGCTCGCGGCAGCGACCACGTTTAGTTGCAATGTCCGGCCGCAGAAGTCGACGAGCACTCCGAGACCGGATGGGACAGCGATCACGGCAGGCAAACAACCCTACTGTTTAGCGCTCGCCGACTTCAATAGCGACGGCAAGGTCGATATCGCCGTCGGCAACAACGGCAGCGCGAACGTAACGATTCTTCTCGGCGACGGCAAGGGTGGATTCAGCGAAGCTCCGGGATCACCATTTGCCGCCGGCAACAGTCCGAACGACATCGCCGTCGGCGACGTTGACCATGACGGCAGACTCGACCTGGCATTCGCTAACCACGATACGCATTACGTGACCGTGCTCCTTGGCAACGGCCGCGGCCAGTTCACACCGGCGCCAAATTCTCCAGTGACAGTCAACAGTCGTCCTCATCCGCACGGGATTACCTTCGGCGATTTCAACGGAGACAAGAATTTGGACTTCGTAATCGACGATTGGGGCAACAACCGCGTGACGGTTCTGTTCGGAAATGGAAAAGGAAATTTTGCTTCTCCGGGAACTTCTTTCGCGGTCGGTCAGATGCCTTACCAACGTGTGCGAGTGGCAGATGTTAATGCCGACAGACTCGACGACGTTATTACGACCAACACAGAAGGCGGCGATGTCAGCGTTCTGCTCGGTGACGGCAACGGCGGATTTGCGCAAGCGCCAGGGTCACCATTTAAGGCTAATCCGCGGCCGTTCGGCGTCGCGACCGGCGACGTAAACGCAGACGGAAAGCTTGACCTGGCGATTGTGAATTTTTCCGGCCACGGAACTGACACAAGCAAAGATGGTTTGACTATTCTGCTCGGCAACGGCGACGGAACGTTCAAATCCGCGTTCGGCTCGCCGTTGAAATCGGGAGCTTCACCGGTAAGTGTTGCGGTAGGCGATGTAAATGGCGACGGTGTAATGGACATCGCGACTGCAAATATGACCGGCAAAAGTGTGAGTGTCTTTCTCGGCGGAAAAGATCAAATGAGGCCCGCGCTGGGTTCGCCTTTCCCGGTTGGAAGAGATCCAGAGTTCATTGCGCTCGGCGATCTTAACGGCGATGGCAAAGCTGACTTGGTGGTTGCCGAAACCGAAGGAAACGCGGTTCGAATAATTCTGAGTAAGTGACACGGCCGGCGAGATGAAGAAGCTTCTGCGCATCTTGAAATGGGTTGCGATTGTGCTCGTGGCCGTATTCGTGGGTATTCAATTTGTTCGTCCGGCGCGCACGAACCCGCAATCTGATCCGTCACAAGCGATCGAGGCCCACACTCACATAACGCCGGAAGTCGCCTCGATTTTCGATCGCTCGTGTCGCGACTGTCATTCACACAAAACCGTCTGGCCGTGGTACACGAACGTCGCGCCGGTGTCGTGGTGGCTGACGAATCACGTGAACGAGGGGCGGCAGAATCTCAACTTGTCCGAATGGGGCAAGCTTCCGCGCGACCGGCAGGAGCGCAAGCTCCGCCAGATTTGCGACGAAGTCGAAGACGGCATGATGCCGATGTCGTCGTACCTCCCCATGCATCCCGCAGCCCGGCTGTCGGAGCAAGATAAGAAGACGATCTGTGATTGGACCGATGCCGAGCGAAAGCGGATTGCCGCAGAATCACAGTAGAAATCCCTTCAAACTTTCGAACCGTCTGCCGCGAATGTGAATGCTGATGGCAAGAATTGCCGAACGCCTCCGCGACTCTGGCCCGCCGCAGGTTCGCTACCGTACGCTGACAATTTGTGGCAGTTTCGCAAATTTGTACTTGAGTCGGGACATCGTTGACTGTTATATTCAGCGTGGCGCTCCTCTCCAAGGGGCGCGCATTCCGAACCCCCGCTCGCCTTTTCGAGGAACTTGGGTGATGCCTGATAAAGATAACGGGAAGACGGGTCAAACTCACGGAACCGAAGGCGCAGGTTTGGCTGTAGCTCCTGCGCAAGCAACCTCACTCCTGATCATTGAAGACGACGAAAACATTTCGAGTGCCCTTCAGGAATACTTTTCGCGCGCCGGTTACAACGTCAGAACCGCAGCGGACGGAGTCGCCGGGGTAGAACTGGCAGCCAAAGCCAGACCTGATGCAGTGGTGCTCGATTTGATGTTGCCAAAAATGGATGGCCTCGCTGTGTGCAAGGAGCTTCGCCAAAAGACTCCGCAGATGCCGATCCTGATGCTGACGGCAAAAGACGATGTGGTCGATAAGGTGCTCGGCCTGGAGATGGGCGCCGACGATTACATCACAAAGCCGTTCAGCCTGCGTGAATTGGAAGCACGCATCAAATCCGTGCTTCGCAGAGCCCGCGCAGGGACGACAGGTGACGGACAAGACGAAGCGCCAATTCACCGAGGTAACTTGCGGATCGATCCAGTCCGCCGCGATGTGACGATCGGTGATCGGCAAGTTGAGCTAACTCCGAAAGAGTTCGACTTGCTGCGACTCTTCGCTTCGAATCCCGGCCGCGTCTTTCCACGAAAGTATTTGCTCGAGAAGATTTGGGACTACTCATATGAAGGGTATGACCGAACAATTGATTCTCACATCAACCGCTTGCGAGCAAAGATCGAACAGAACCCTGACAATCCTCAGTTGGTGCTCACAGTCTGGGGAATCGGCTACAAATTCACGGACGCGGACTAGCTAACCGCAGCTTCAAGTTCTCACCATTCTTGCCCAACGTCGGAACTCTCCGCGCGCGCTCGTTTTAAGAATTCCGACAGAAAGTCCAACACTATGAAAGTCCTTCGCAAACTCGCCTGGCATCGAACCGCACTGCGGGTTTTTTACATCGCGCTTTGCTGCGCCGTCTTCGCTACTGTCGTTGCCGCTCAAGCCGCGGCAGAACAGCCTCCCGAGGATGACTGGTTTACCACCTACTTCGTTGAAGGCTACGGTTTTCTGGTTGTGTTTATCCTGGGCGTTGTCGCCCTGCTGGTCTTTCGCAAGGTCAGATCGCCGCGATCCGGCGACCCCTTTGTGGCCAAAGCACCCCCCCGCGTGGTTGCGCAACCGCAGGTAGCGCCACCGTCTGAAAGTCGCAAGTCCACACCCGCTGCGGCCACCCGCGAAACTGAAATCAAGACTCGCGTCACCGCAGCGCCACGCGAACCGGTTACACCTGATTGTTCTCAGGCAGCCTTTGGCGCCTATCGGATCGATCAGGAAGTCGGCAAGCTCGTTCTCGGAAAGCCGCATCGGATGGATGTCCTGGCTTCGCGCGTGCTCGAGGATCGCCGCGCGATCGAAGCGTCTCTGATCAAATCTCTGACTGCGCCTGATACCGACGACGAAGGCCGCGAGCTGGCGCGCCGCGCGCTCGAGGACTACGGCTTTGTCGCGCGTCAAAGCGCGCTCTTGTTGGAAGGCCGCGACGCCTGGGAACGTTCATCCGCCGCGCGCGTGCTGGGTCAAATCCGTTCATCTTCATCGCTGCCGGCGTTGATGGAAGCGCTTCATGACAGTGACTCGATAGTTCGCAACCAGGCGGTTACGAGTCTCGGGCAGTTAAAACAACCGGCTGCGATCGGCGCGTTACTGGACGTTGGCCGGCGCTATTCGGATATTCCCCCATCAGTATTGAGTGAAAGTTTGAGTGCCTGCTCAGTGGAAGGCCTCGGCTTCTTCGACTCTGCGCCGTTTGATCTAAATGAGCCGCAACAGAGTGCCAACGAAGTTCCCACCGGCCTTGAACCGTTAGATTCATGGGAGCACTTACCAATCGGAGATGAGGACGACACGTTGCTGGGCCTGCTTACTCGCCTCGAGAGTTCCGACGCGGCGGAGCGAGCTCAAGTTGCGCGCGAACTCGGAACGCATCGAGCTCAACGGTCTATCTCTGCTCTGTGCGCCGCGGCGTCGCACGATGCTGACCCCAGCGCGCGAGCGGCGGCGGTTACCGCGTTGGGATTGATCGATCACGAATCGGTCTTCGCCCCGGTTTTGATTTCGCTGGCCGACGACACTCGCGAGGTCCGCGCCGCCGCAGCCCGCGCGTTATCCGGACTGCACTTCGACCGGGCGCGAGCGTACACGCGAGTCGAGGAAACGGCTGACACGAAGACCCTACGTGAATTCGCCCAAGCCTGCGTAAAGACCGGCATTGCCAACCAGGCCATGGACCGTTTGGCAAGCGAAGATCGGCGCCAGGCGCATGAGGCCTTCGCGTTGTTCTCGGTCCTGGCGAAAGCGGGCGAGCTGCAACCGATCTTCGACGTCATTGAAAATCATCGAGACGTGCGGGCCAAGCTGACCGCAGTGCGAGTGCTGAGTGCTTTTGCCGGCGCTGAAGCTGTGCCCAGGCTTCGCGAGGTAGTTGGAATTCAGGGCATATCGGAGGACGTCCGCACCAGCCTGCTGGAAGTCCTGTACAAGCTGGACAACGAACCCGCCGTGGTCTAAACCGCAAGTGACAACGCTTTCCTGACGTTGCATAATCCTCACGGAACTGCTGTTCCGTTTCTCGATCGATGCCGCCCCAAATCATGAGCATAAACCACCAATCCTCTCGGACCCTCGCAATTGCTGCCAGTGTGCTCGGTTGTGCGACAGTCCTGATTCTGGGCGCAACGCGCATCGCGACGCAGAGCCGAATCATTCAGCCTCAGCGGACTGGGAATTCGAACACAAACGTTAAGCGGCCGCGCATTGCCACGCTGCGTGCGAGCGATTCGTCAGAAGGGTCGCGTGTCGCGCTCAGCGGCGATCAGTCGTTGACCGACTATGAAGCTTATCGCCGCGGCGATCGTTTTTACGTGAAGATTCCGCCGGCGGATGTTCCGCGCGCCGAAGCTGTTCGCGGCCGAGCCTTCTCAGACGTCAAGGTGCAGCGCGCCGCCGACAGCACTGTTGTTTCTTTCCGTTTGCAACCGGGCGCCACCGCGCGCGTGGAACCGCACGGCAACAAACTCGACGTCGTGTTCACGATGCCGGGCACACGACCGGCAACGTCGTCCGCAAACCGCCAAATCGCTCGCAACGACGCCGGACCGGCGCCGCCGGCGCCAGATTCGCGACGCCAATCGACGAGGAACGCGAATACATCGTTGGGAACAAACACCCTCGGCACGTCAACAAACCGAAACGCTAACAGTCGCGGCACCTCTGCGAGTGCCAAACCGACGCCGACACCGAAACCGAGTCCTTCGCCCAAGGCTTCTCCATCGCCTTCGCCCAAGGCTAGTGCTTCGCCACAGCCGTCGGTCGTGGCAAAGAGTTCACCGGCAATCGTGCAGCAGAAAACTTCGCCTTCACCCTCATCGAGCACCAGTGCGGCTCAACAACCGGTCCAGGGAAACACCTGGAATGACATCAAGCGGCGCGTGCGCTACTGGATTTTGTTGGCGCAACTCAATCCCATTCCGGTGGCAATCGGGGCGGCCGTCCTGCTGTTTTTGATCGGGTTGTTGATTCTCCACCGGCGCAGAGCCCGGGCGACACGTCGCCTTCGTTCGCGGAAGCCGCCCAAGAAAGTTGAACCGGTCGTCACCAACGCGACACCCGCGGCGGCGACGGTGGCGGATGCGGTCAAACCTGCGGAAGCGGAACCGGCGTTGGCTGGCGTTGCCGCTGGAACTGCCGCGTTAGCGCCTGAACCAGCGCGCGAATCAACCGCTGTTGACGCCCGACACGAGCGAGTTGAGCGCGTTTCGGATCAAGTCAAAAGATTAATGGCTGGTGGCGATTACGACGAGAGCATCATCGCTTCTGATGATCGTGAGACGCGGCAGCTCGTGGGCGCGGAATTGTTGTCCGCGCTGGTCGGTCGCAACCTGCAACGACGTGAACGCGCGCGCGCGGCGTTCATGAAGCATGGCTACTTCGACGACGCGACCCGCGATTTGCGAATCGCTGAATCACCAAACGAGCGGGCCGCCGCGGCACGACGGCTCAGCTTCGTTCATGATCGCGAAGCAACTCCGCACCTGATCGCCGCGCTCGACGATTCATCTCCGGACGTGCGACGCGCCGCGGTCGAAGCGCTTATGGATTTGCGCGACCCGGCCGCGATCGCGCCGCTAAACTCACTGATGCAAAATGAAACCGATCGCAGAGTGCCGCGCAGCTTGCTCAAACACGCTATCGAATCCTGCGCCACGATCGGCGCCGACGAACCAGTCGTGTCGCCCGCTGCGTCCAGCGCGTTTCCGGAACCGAGCGTGCCTTCGCCGTCTACCGAAATTGAACGTGAGGTGATCGAGATATGACCCCGCGCGAACTGCTCTTGCAACTTCGTGAAAAAGGCGTCGAGCTCAAAGCGAACGGCGAACGGCTGGTAATCGATGCGCCCAAGGGCGCCATCACCCCGGACCTGCGCGATGCGCTCACGGCTCACAAGGCCGAATTGCTGAAGATTCTCAACACGCCGCCGCCGACTGCCGAAAAGCCCGTCACCGCTCCAGTCGCGGACAAGCCGCCCGACGTTTCGGTTGCGAAATCGCCTGCGGTCACGCGACCGCCTGTCGCGCCGCCACCGGCGGTCTTTCCAGAACCGCCAACGCCGCAGGTTGGGGCGCCGCGCGCAACGTCTTCAATCGCGCAAGAGATGAAGGAACTCGAGTTCGAATTGGCGCGCTTGCGCACTGAAGAAGAAGCTCGCCGCGGTGAGTTCGAAACTGCGCGCCTCGCTGCTGAACATGTGTTCCATCAGGAAGCGCAGCGCTTCAGACAAGAGCAGGAGCAGGCAGCACTCCGCCGGGCCGAGCAGGAGAAACTACGAATCGAAGCCGAAGCGCGCGAACGAGCTGCGGAAGGAACTCGCCGGCGTATTGCCGAAGAGGAACTGAAGCGGGTCGAAGAGGAGCTGAAGCGAATGCGCGCAATGGAAGAAGCGCGCCGCGCCGAAGTCGACGCGCAATTCCAGGCGGCTGAAGCGACGCACAAAGCAGAACTCGAACAGATTCGAGTACTCGAAGCTGAACAGGCTCGCATTCGCGCTGAAGAAGAGCGCCGGTTTTTGGACGGCGAAGCCCGGAAGCGCCTTCAGGAAGATGAAGTTCGTCGTCGCGCGCAGATGCGCATCGCGGCGGTCGAAGAAGAAATTCTGCGGCTTCGTTTGCGCGAAGACGCGATCGTGAAATCCGCTGACGAAGCTCGTTTGCTTGCGGAGAGTACTCACCGGCGCCGCGTCGAAGAGGAAGCGCGCCGACAAGCAGAAGCTGAGGCATCTCGACGTGCTGAGCACGAAGCCCTTTTGCGCGCTGAGATCGAAGCGCAGATGAGGGCCGAGGCTGAACAGAAGCGACGGGTCGAAGAAGAAACTCGCAAAGCGGCCGAGGAAAATGCTCGTCGGCGCGCGCAGGAAGAAGCTGAACGGCTCGCAGCCGAACAGGCACGCCGCGCCGCCGAGGAACAAGCGCGTCGCCGCGCGGAAGAAGAGCAACGCCGCCGCATGGAAGAAGCAGCGCGCCGGCGAGTTGAAGAAGAAAATCTGCGGCGCGCTGAGGAAGAAGCGCAGTTGCGCGCGGTGGAAGAAGCTCGGCGACGGGAAGAAGCCGAACGGCGACAGCAAGCGGACTTGGAAGCACGCATTCGCGCTGAGGTTGAAGCAAAACTGCGGGGCGAAGAAGCTGAACGGCAACGCCTTGCCGGCATGGAAGCGCGCGGTGAAGAAGAGGCTTCGCGGACCAGCGCTGAATGGTTTCGTGGTGGTGAAGAATCCGAGTTTCAACCGGTCAGCATTCCGGAATCGGAGCGCTCTGGCGCCGCTGCCTCGGCCGTGGCTTCTGCGCTCGACAGCCAGAATCCGAAAGAACGCGCGGCAGGTGTGCGCGACCTGGCGTCGCTCGGCAGTGAGGAAGCTTTCGAAGAGATCACCGCCGCGTTCGACGATCCATCTGCCGAAGTTCGCAAGGCTGCAGCACGCGCGCTCTTCGATTTTCAAGAGGATCGCGCTGCGGCTTTCACGCGCGCTTTGCGCGACGCGCCCGCAGAACGGCGGTCGCGAATCGGCGCTGCGATCGCAGAATCAGGCCTCGCCGATCAGGCGATAAACAATCTGACCGGCGAAAGCCGCGACAAAACTTACGACGCCTTCTCGTTGCTGTTCCTGATGTCGAAATCGGGTGAGCTGAATCCGCTGATGCGCGCGATCGAAGAACATCCGAGTACGGAAGTGCGTCTGGCCGTCGTGAAGCTGCTCGCATTGAGCGGCCAGCCCGACGTGCTGCCTGCGTTTCGTCGGATGGCCGTGCGCGGCTCGCTTCCGCCAGAGGTGCGCTCGGCGGTTATGGAAGCGATTTATCAAGTTAGCAGTCAGTCGCCGGGCGAAGGCCAACCAACAACGTAACTTTTCAGTTCCCAAAGAGTTTGGCAAAAAGGCGCAGAGGCATTGACCTCTGCGCCTTTGTGTTTTTCCACGATTTACCATTCACGATTTACGATTTACTATTGCTGGTTATGCCCTTCACGCTGAAATCGGACTATCGTCCCTGTGGTGACCAGCCCCAGGCGATCCAGACGCTGACGCGCGGCGTGAATGACGGCACGAGAGATCAAGTCCTGCTCGGCATCACCGGCAGCGGCAAGACTTTCACCGTTGCCAGCGTTATTCAAGAGACGCAACGGCCGACGCTGGTGATCGCCCACAACAAAACGCTGGCCGCACAGTTGTATCAGGAATTCAGGACGCTGTTTCCGGAAAACTCGGTCGAGTATTTCGTTTCCTACTACGATTACTATCAGCCTGAAGCCTACGTTCCGGCGTCGGACACTTACATCGAAAAAGACGCGATCGTCAATGAAGACATCGATCGGTTGCGCATGTCCGCGACGCGCGCGCTGTTCGAGCGACGCGATGTGATTGTTGTCGCCAGCGTTTCTTGCATCTACGGCCTCGGTGATCCGGATGCGTATTACGGCATGCTCGTTTTTCTCGAACCAGGCATGCGCATCGCGCGCGACACTTTGCTGCAACGCCTGGTTGAGTTGCAGTACGAGCGCAACGACATTGATTTCAAACGTGGAGGCTTTCGCGTGCGTGGTGATGTCGTCGAGGTCTATCCCAGCTATCAGGACGAGGCTTATCGGGTCGAGCTTTGGGGCGATGAGATCGATTCGATTGCGACCATCGATCCCCTGCTCGGCGAAGTCATGCAGAAGCATACGTCCCGGGTTCCTATCTATCCGAAGTCGCACTACGTGATGCCGCGCACGACGCTGAAGCGCGCGATCAAATCAATCAAACAAGAACTGGAATGGTGGGAACCGAAGCTGATCGAAGAGGGCAAGCTGCTGGAAGCGCAACGGCTGCATCAGCGCACGATGTTCGACCTCGAGATGCTGAAAGAGATGGGCTTCTGCCGTGGCGTCGAAAATTATTCACGGCACTTGACTGGTAAGAAACCGGGAGAGCCGCCACCAACGCTGCTTGATTACTTACCGCGCGACACGCTGGTAATCATCGACGAGTCGCATCAGACGATTCCACAGGTGCGCGGCATGTTCTTTGGCGACCAGTCGCGCAAACGCACGCTGGTCGAGTATGGATTCCGTCTGCCTTCAGCGCTCGACAATCGCCCGTTGAATTTTGACGAGTTTGAAGAACGCGTGGCTCAGCGCATCTATGTTTCGGCGACTCCCGGGCCGTACGAGTTAACCAAATCAAGCGGCGAAGTTGTTGAGCAAATCATTCGTCCGACGGGCCTGATGGATCCCGAAGTCGAAGTGCAGCCGGTCAAAGGTCAAATCGATCATTTGCTGGGCGAATGTCGCCTTCGCGCTGAACGCAACGAGCGCGTGCTGGTCACTACTTTGACCAAAAAGATGGCCGAGGATTTGACTGAGTACTTCACTGAAGTCGACGTGCGCGTGCGCTACTTACATTCTGACATCGAGACCCTCGAACGCATTAGAATTCTGCGCGATTTGCGTCGTGGCGAGTTCGATGTCCTCGTTGGGATAAATCTTCTTCGCGAAGGCTTGGATTTGCCGGAAGTTTCGCTGGTCGCGATTCTCGACGCAGATAAAGAGGGATTTCTGCGATCGGAATCGTCACTAATCCAAACGATCGGTCGGACCGCGCGGAACGCGAACGGCAAAGCAATTCTTTACGCCGATCGCATGACGGATTCGATGAAGCGGGCGATCGACGAGACTCGGCGGCGCCGGGAATTACAGGAAGTCTACAATCGCGAACACGGCATCACGCCGAAGACTATCATTAAGCCAATCGAAGCAACGCTGGTGACCGCCGCCGAAGCCGATTACTTCAAAGTGCCGCTCGATCTGGAAGACATCGACGGCTACAGTCCCGCGCAGATCGACGAAACCATCGCGCGACTGGATTTTGAAATGCGCGAGCACGCAAAGAAATTTGAGTTTGAGAAGGCGGCGGAATTGCGTGATCGAATAAAGTATTTGCGTGAGCGTGAGTTACAGGTGGCGTAGGATAATTAACCACAGAGGACACAGAGAAGAAACAAAATAGAAAAGCAATTTGACTGTTTTCAATTTCACGATTTCTGAACTCCTTTTCTGTCTCGTCTTCCTCTGTGTCCTCTGTGGTTCAAGTAATGATTACCAAAACTCAACCTGACGAAATTCAGGATTATCTAACTGACGCCAGCTACTTGCGCGGCGGACATGCGGCGCGCGTTGTTTTTCCAGAAACCGCTGAAGGGGTTGCTGAGATTATGGCCGACGCGACGCAAACGAAGACGCCCGTGACTGTATCCGGCGCCGGCACCGGCACAGTCGCGGGCCGTGTTCCGTTTGGCGGCATCGTGATCGCCACCGACAAACTCAATCGGATTAAGAGCATCACGTCACAACCCAGCGGCGGGCGCATAGTCGCCGAGGCCGGAGTTCGCTTGATCGATCTCCAGCGTGCGGTAGACGCGGAAGGCCTGCTTTATCCGCCTGATCCAACCGAGCGGAGTTGCTTTCTGGGCGGAAATATCGCGACGAACGCTTCAGGCGCGCGCACGTTCAAATACGGCCCGACAAGAGATTACGTCGAAGCATTGACGATCGCGCTTACGACCGGCGATGTCCTCAAAATCCGACGAGGAGAAATTCACGCTGACGATCGACAACTCACGATTCCTTTCCCGGCCGGTGGCGCGATCAAAGCTCAGTTGCCGTCGTACAGCATGCCGCGCGTTCGTAAGCATGCGTCGGGATATTTTGTGGCGCCGGGAATGGACGTCATTGATTTGTTCGTCGGCAGCGAAGGAACCCTGGGTGTTATCGTCGAGGCGGAGTTGAGGTTAATTCCAAAACCGCAAGGGCTGTTGAGCGGCATCGTTTTCTTTGATGACGACGACCAGCTGCTGGCGTTTGTGCGCGATTCGCGCGAAAGATCGTTGGCTAGTCGGGGCAGTAGCCCGACCGTGAGGGAGGGCTCCGGTGTCAGCAGCCCGAGCGCGGACGAAGGCAACTCCGGCAATCTTGACGCCCGCGCTCTTGAATATTTCGATTACGAGTCGCTGAGATTCCTGCGTGAAAAGTATCCAACCGTTCCCGAGCAAGCGGTCGGCGCAGTTTTCTTCGAACAAGAGACCACACGTGCGCAGGAAGATTTGTTGATGAGCGAATGGCTCGACTTGATCGAACAGAATCACGCGCTCGCCGACCAATCGTGGTTTGCTACGAACGACAACGATCAAGCCAAGCTGCGTGAGTTTCGTCACGCTGTGCCCGTGCTGATGAACGAATGGTTCGCAAAGTATCAGCAGCGCAAAGTTTCAACTGATATGGCCCTACCGGACGACACGTTCGCTGAGATGCTGCGGTTCTATCAGGAGAACCTGCGCGGCGGCGATCTGCGGTATACGATCTTTGGGCACATCGGCGACAATCACGTTCACGTCAACATTCTGCCGCGGAATGACGACGAGGCCGGAAGAGCGTGGGAGATTTACCATCGATTCATTCGTCGCGCCGTCGAACTCGGCGGCACGATCTCCGCTGAACATGGCATCGGCAAACTTAAGCGCGAATATCTGCGCGAGCTTTATGGCGAAGAGCACTTGCGCGAGATGGCAGCACTGAAACAAGCGTTCGATCCGGCGGGGATTCTGGGACGCGGTAATATGTTCGCAGAAGAATTGCTCGGCCCTGCGGCTTGAATTTGGCTGTAACGTTGACTCTCGCGTCAGCTTTTACTATTCACGATTCACGATTACGATTCACGAACTAATGTTCCGTTTCACCACTGCCGGCGAATCACACGGGCGCGCGCTCGTCGCGATCCTCGAAGGACTGCCTGCCGGTCTGCCTATCAATCTAGATCAAATCAATCACGAGCTGTGGCGACGGCAGCAGGGCTATGGCCGTGGCGCGCGCATGAAGATCGAACAAGATCAAGTAGAGATCCTCAGCGGCGTAAGACATGGATTGACGCTGGGTTCGCCGCTGGCGCTGTTGATTGAAAACAAAGATTGGGCAAACTGGGACGAGGTGATGGCCGTCGATGCGCGCGAACTGCCGCCGGAGAAATCACGTCGAGTGAAGCGCCCGCGCCCTGGTCATGCAGATTTGGCTGGTGGCTTGAAATACGATGCGCGCGATTTGCGCAACGTGCTCGAACGAGCGTCAGCACGGGAGACGGCGGCGCGGGTCGCGTGTGGGGCGCTCGCGAAGCAGTTGCTTGCCAACTTCGGCGTTGAGATTCGCAGTCATGTCATTCAGCTCGGCGGCGTCCCGGACAAGCCTCTTGAGCTCACGTTCGATCAAATAGCAACGATTGCGGATGATTCGCCGCTGCATTGTGCGGACATCGATGCGCAACAACGCATGATCGAATTAATCGATCAGAAGAAAAGCGAAGGCGACACGCTCGGCGGCATCTTTGAAGTCGTCGCGCACGGCGCGCCACCGGGACTTGGTTCGCACACAGCTTGGGATTTGAAACTCGATGGGCGGCTAGCGCAAGCGGTGATGTCGATTCCGGCGGTGAAAGCGGTGGCGATTGGCGCGGGCATCGAAGCCAGTTCCCTGCCCGGCTCAGAAGTTCACGACGAGATTGGCTACAACGACGAGACAAAGGAATTCATTCGCGCGACGAATCGCGCCGGCGGCCTGGAAGGCGGAGTCACAAACGGCGAAGAGATTCGCGTGCGCGGCCACCTGAAACCGATTTCGACATTGCGTCGCGCTTTGCGCTCGGTCGATATTGACACGAAACAGGAAGAGCGCGCCGCGTTCGAGCGTTCCGACATCACCGTCGTTCCGGCCGCCGGCGTAATTGGAGAAGCCACGGTCGCGCTCGTGCTGGCCGAAGCCATGCGCGAAAAGTTTGGCGGCGACAGCCTGGGAGAGATGAAAAGAAACTTTGAGGGTTATCGTGAGCAGTTGCGGGGGTATTAGTCCGCAGATTTCGCAGATTACCACAATCAGCGCCGGTTAAGAGGTTGAATGCTCTCGTATAGTTCTGAATCTGCGTCATCTGCGTAATCTGCGGACTCATTCCAACTAGCGAAAGCCAAACCTTCATCGTAAAATCGAATCGATAACAACTACCTTATCAGAAGGATTTCCAGACTTTTAGAATGTCACGTTTGAAGATAGTCACCTGGCCGAATCCGGTGCTCGATAATCCAGGCGATCCGGTCACCAAATTCGACGAAGACCTTAAGAAACTCGTCAACGACATGTTCGAAACCATGTATGCGGCGCCGGGCGTCGGCCTGGCGGCTGTGCAAGTCGGCGTGCCGAAACGCCTGTTTGTGATGGATTGCTCGGGAGGCAAGGACCCGTCCCAACGCATCGCCATGATCAATCCTGAGGTAATCGCGCAGGAAGGCAAACAGGACGGGGACGAAGGCTGCCTTTCGTTTCCAGGTATCTTTTTCGGCGTCGAGCGCAACTTGCGCGCAATCGTGCGCGCGCACGACGTCAACGGCGAACAGTTTGAGCTTGACGGAACCGAGCTGACGGCGCGCTGTATGCTGCACGAAACGGATCACTGCGACGGAATCGTTTTTCTCGATCGCATGTCGCCGCTGAAGCGCGAGATCGTCAAACGGAAAATCAAGAAACTGCAGAAGGCTGGCGAATGGCCATCATGAGCCTCCGCGTTTCTCTGCGTAAACCTCTGCTTCCTCTGCGGTGAAGAATTCGTACGTAACATTACCGCAGAGGACACGCAGGCTTATGCAGAGGTACACAGAGAAAAATTATTCTGGAGTAGACAATGCCAACAGAATTTCGTAACGAACCATTAACTGATTTCAGCAAAGAAGAAAATGCCGCGGCGATGCGCGCCGCGCTTGACAAAGTTAAAAGCGAACTCGGCCGCGAATATCCGCTGGTCATTGGTGGCGAACGCATCAAAACAGGCAGCACGCTCGACAGCATAAACCCCGCAAATCGCACGGAAGTGGTGGGTAAGTTTCACAAAGCCACGAAAGAACTTGCCAACAAGGCTGTCGAAACTGCTTATGAAACTTTTCAGACGTGGCGCAATGTTCCGGCCACTGAGCGCGCCGCATTACTTTTTCGGACCGCGGCGCTGATGCGCGAGCGCAAGCATGAGTTTTCTGCGTGGATGATTTATGAGGTCGCAAAGCCCTGGCCCGAAGCCGACGGCGATACGGCGGAAGCGATCGACTTCCTTGAATTTTACGCGCGCGAGATGCTGCGTTATGCGAGTGAGCAACCGCTCGTCAAAATCCCCGGCGAACAGAGTCACCTGGAGTACATTCCGCTGGGTGTCGGCGCGGTGATTCCGCCGTGGAACTTTCCCTGCGCGATCATGGCCGGCATGACCGCTGCCGCGATTGTGACTGGCAACACGGTTGTGTTGAAGCCTTCGTCTGACGCGCCGGCAATCGCTTACAAATTTTTCGAACTCTTGGAAGAGGCCGGAATGCCGCCGGGCGTGGTTAACTTCATGAGTGGATCAGGCGCGGAAGTTGGCGACGTCGTGGTCGATCACCCGAAGACTCGGTTCATTGCTTTTACTGGATCGAAAGAAGTCGGCTTGCGTATCAACGAACGCGCGGCGAAGGTCCAAGATGGTCAGCTTTGGATTAAGCGAGTAGTAGCAGAAATGGGCGGCAAGGATGCCATCATCGTCGCGGACGATGCCGATCTCGAAGAGGCCGCGACCGGGGTCGTGCAATCAGCGTTTGGTTTTCAAGGACAGAAGTGTTCGGCGTGCTCGCGCGCGATTATCGACGCACGCATTTACGATCCGATGATTGAGAAGATTGCCGAGCGCACTTCCAAAATCAAACTCGGCGATCCAACGGACAATACGAACACGATGAGCGCTGTGATCAATGAAAAGGCGTTCAAGACCATCAACAGCTACATCGAAAAAGGCAAAGCCGAAGGCGGTCGCGTCATCGCCGGCGGTGGTTCTGACGGCGAGCAGGGATTCTTCATTGAGCCGACCGTTATCGCTGATGTGAAACCGGGCTCGACAATCGAGCAGGAAGAAATCTTTGGTCCCGTGCTGGCAGTAATCAAAGCAAATGACTATGAGCACGCACTGCAAATTGCTAACGACACCCAATTTGGATTAACAGGCGCCGTTTACTCGAGCGATGAAGCGAAGCTCGATCGCGCGCGAAATGAATTTCATGTGGGCAATCTCTATCTGAACCGGAAGTGCACCGGGGCGCTGGTGGGCGTCCATCCATTCGGCGGTTTCAACATGTCAGGAACGGATTCCAAAGCCGGTGGTCGCGATTACCTTCTGCTGTTCATGCAGTCGAAGGTTTCAGCCGAGAGAGTCGGTGCCACGCGTAAACGGGCGGAAGCCGGCACGGCGATCTAGAAATGCGGCTTGTTTGTTCTTTGTCCCGTAGGGACGAAATATTTATAGGACCCGCGCCAACCCCAAGAAGAATGGCCATTTTTATTGGGTGACCGTATCTACAAATATTTCGCCGCTATGCGGCTCGACCTCACCGACTGCCAAACATTCGTGTAGTAAACTGCAACCGATGCGTATCATCTTCATGGGCACACCTGAATCTGCCGTAGCGTCTCTGCGACGGCTCGTTGATGATGGCCATGAGATCGTCGCAGTCTGGACCCAACCTGACAAACCCGCGGGGCGCGGAAATAAACTGCATCAGTCGCCAATCAAAGAGTTTGCGCTTCAACGTAACCTGGCAATTCAGCAACCGGCGAAAATCAGGACGGCAGAAGCGAACGAGCGCTTCGCATCGCACACGACGGACGTCGCGGTCGTCGTGGCCTACGGAAAGATTCTGCCGGCAGAGTTCCTCACCGCGCCAAAGCACGGCTGCATCAACGTTCATTTTTCTCTGCTGCCAAAGTATCGCGGCGCGGCGCCGGTGAACTGGGCGATCGTAAATGGCGAAAAAGAGACTGGCGTGAGCACGATGCAGATTGTCGAAGAACTGGACGCTGGTCCCATTCTGCTTCAGAAGGCGACGAAAATCGGCGAGCGCGAGACGGCGCCGGAACTCTTGTCACGGCTGGCCGAAATGGGCGCGGACTTGATCAGCGAGACGCTGCGCGATCTCAACGGCATCGAACGCAAACCGCAACTCGATGCCGAAGCGACCTTCGCGCCGTTGCTGAAACGCGATGACGGACTGAT
>DASYTZ010000133.1:0-9377 GCA_036001745.1 Pyrinomonadaceae bacterium | reverse complement strand
CTTGCTGGCCTACGTTTGGATCTCAAGAAATTCAAAACCACCAGGCGCCGACTTGAAGCTTCAATCGATTGCGGTGCTTCCTTTCAAGACGGACGCGGGTGATGAATATCTTGGCGACGGCATCGCCGATACGATCGCCTCTGCGCTGACGAACAGTAAACAGATTACGGTCAGGCCGGTCCGCGCGTCGCTAAAATATCCGAGCATGAGTCAATCCGCCGTGGATGCCGGTCATGCGCTCCAAGTTGATGCGATTCTCGAAGGAAGCGTGACCCGCGTTGGCGATCAAGTAAAGATTAACGCGCAGCTTGTGCGAGTGCAGGATGGTTCCCGGCTCTGGCAGAGTTCTGATCGGCTTGAGCCGTTGCTGGCTGTCGAGGATTCCATTTCGACCGAAGTGGCGCGGGCGACAAGGCCGGAATTGTCGGAGACGGAGCGCACGCTCATCGCACGGCGCAATACGAAGAGTGTCGAAGCGTACAACCTTTATCTTCAGGCCCGGCACTTCTTCAACCGCCGAAAGCCGAAAGAATTGCAGTACGCAATAGAGCGCTTTGAGCAAGCAATCAAGATTGATCCCACGTATGCTCAGGCGTATGCGGGATTGGCGCACGCGTATATCCTGGGAATCAACCAGTTGGCGGCCATCGAACGAATGCAAAAGGCCAAGGCCGCCGCGCAGAAAGCTTTAGAGATTGATAACACATTGTCCGAAGCGCACATGGCGCTGGGACGAGCGCTGATTTTTTGCGATTGGGACTGGGCCGGTTCTGAAAAGGCTTTCAAGCGGGCTATTGAGCTTACTCCAAACTATCCGGACGCTCATTATTGGTATTCGCATAATCTCACCGCCGTGGGGCGGCACGATGAAGCAATCGCCGAGCTGAAATTGGCTTTTGACATCGATCCCTTCCTGCCCAGGACGGTTTTGCAGCAGGGACATGCCTTTTATCTGGCGCGTCAATACGATCGGGCAATCGAGCAGTTCTTACGAACGCCCTTCGACGTTGATGCCACCTATTACCAGGTGTACTGGAGACTCGGCCTCGCCTATGCGCAGAAGGGCCTGTATGCCGACGCCATTCCCATGTTGCAGAAAGCGCAGACCTTTTCGGAAGAGATGTCGCTGGGCAAAGCGTCGCTCGCCTACGTGTATGCGAAATCCGGAAACGCCGCCGAAGCGCGCAAAGTTCTTAGCGAAATCCGCGCGTCAACCAGGGAAAGTCCTTGGTTGATGCTGGCGGGCGCCTATTGTTATTTGGGCGAGAGCGACAAAGCGATAGAGTGCCTCGAAAAACTCTATGAGGCTCACGATGCTCCCATCATGTTCATAAAAGTTGACCCGATGTTGGACAACATTCGCGACGATCCTCGCTATAAAGATCTTCTGCGCCGCATGGGCCTGGCGTCGAAAGGGTGACCGATTCACAACATCCATTCATGAAGATTGTCATAGTAAGCTGGTGAACGATCCGGAAATCGCTGCTTGTATTTCTTGTAACGCTCGTGCCAGTAGTCATAACGACGATCCGACGAGCGAATTTTGCGGTGCGGGATCGCGCGCAGGTGATCTTCGATCTTGTGCATGTTGCGCGGGTTGAAGCGCCAGTCGTAATTGCCGAGTTCATAGAGACTAGTAAGACCATAGCCCTTAATCCGCCCCGTCATGTCGATGTAAGGATCGAAGTAACTCCAAACTAAATCGCGCAGACTACGAAATACCGGCTTGCGCCCGTGCAAACCGATGTCACGCGAGCGCGCAATCGATCCCCAGCGCCCTTTGTCTTGAAAGACGAACAAGACATGGTCGAGCAAATCGATCGATTCAACATCGAGCAGCAGCGGCTGAAACCTATGCTGTTCGAGAATCACCGCCGCAGCCACTGAAGCTTCCAGGCAATGCGCTTCATTTCTTTTGACGACTTCGCGAAACGAACGCATCGTGCCGCCCTGACGCTCCCAGTTGTATGGCAAAGACGTCAGCCAGCGTTGCACCTTTGCGGGCGTGTTCAAACGCTGAATCAGATTCCATTCTTTGCGGGTGAAAGCTTCGCGAGGCGGCGGAATCTGCATGCGAAAGCAATACCAGAAGCCAAACCTTTTGTCAGTACCGAGGAAGGCTTTTAACCGCAGAGAGCGCAAAGGTTCTCGCAGAGGGACGCAGAGATTCCTTTTTCTCAGCGTCCTCTGCGAGATCCTCGGCCTCCTCTGCGGTAAGACCCTATGTCGTCAACTTGCTTCTAACTGCTCTCTAATGTAACGATCAGGTTTAAGAAATTTACTGCAATTCATCATCGCAGATCGGAGCACAACATGAGTTCTCCTGTCACACAGAAAACGATTAAGAGAGATCCTTCGAAGCCACTGAGCAACAACGTTCACCTGCTCAATTGGGTCGAGAAGATGGCGAACCTGACGAAGCCCGCCGCAATTCATTGGGTCGATGGTTCAGTCGAAGAAGACGAGCAAGTGAAAGCCGAAATGGTGGCGAACGGCACGTTCATCAAGCTCAACGAAGAGCTTTGGCCAGGTTGTTACTACGCGCGTTCTCACCCGAGCGACGTGGCGCGCGTCGAAGACCGCACGTTCATCTGTTCGCTTTCGAAAGACGCCGCTGGTCCGACGAATAATTGGGAAGAACCCTTCGCGATGCGCCGCCGACTAAAGGAACTCTTTGATGGATCGATGGCGGGTCGGACGATGTACGTGCTGCCGTTCAGCATGGGACCGATCGGCTCGCCGATGTCGCAAATTGGCGTGCAGCTCACCGATTCGCCGTACGTTGTCGTGAACATGCGCATCATGGCGCGCATTGGCGCGCCGGTGTACGCGGAGATCGATAAGGACTACAAACGCGTCGTGCCGTGCATGCATTCAGTCGGCGCGCCTTTGGAACATGGACAAGCGGACGTGCCCTGGCCGTGCAACACTGAGAAATACATTGTGCACTTTCCTGAGACGCGCGAGATTTGGTCGTACGGATCGGGCTATGGCGGCAACGCTCTGCTCGGCAAAAAATGTTTCGCGCTGCGTATCGCGTCGAACATTGCGCGGGACGAAGGCTGGATGGCCGAGCACATGCTGATCGTCGGCGTCGAGAGTCCGGAAGGTGAAAAAACTTACGTCACCGCGGCGTTTCCGAGCGCGTGTGGCAAAACGAATTTTGCGATGCTGATTCCGCCCAAAGGCTTCGAAGGCTGGAAGGTCTACACGGTCGGCGACGACATCGCCTGGATCAAACCGGACGCGAATGGCTGCCTGCGCGCGATCAATCCTGAGTATGGATTCTTTGGTGTCGCGCCGGGCACTTCAGAGAAAACAAATCCGAATGCGATGGCCACGCTCGCGACGAACTCGATCTTCACCAACGTTGCGCTGACTCCCGAAGGCGGCGTCTGGTGGGAAGGCATGACGGACGAGCCGCCGGCGGAATGTCTCGACTGGCAAGGCAACAAGTGGACGCCGGCGATCGCAAAAGAAACTGGCGCAAAAGCAGCGCACCCCAACGCACGCTTCACCGCACCGGCGTCGCAATGTCCAACGATCGATCCCGATTGGGAGAATCCTAACGGCGTTCCGATTAGCGCGATCATTTTTGGGGGTCGTCGCGCGACGACCATGCCGCTCGTCTACCAGGGATTCAACTGGACGTCAGGCGTTTACATGGGCGCAACGATGGGTTCAGAAATGACTGCCGCCGCTTTCGGCGCAATAGGTAAAGTGCGACGCGATCCCATGGCGATGCTGCCGTTCTGCGGCTATCACATGGGAGATTACTTCCGGCATTGGATCCTGATGCAGCGCTCGCTCAGCGAAACCCCGCGTATCTTTCACGTGAACTGGTTCCGCAAAGACAAGGATGGGAATTTCATGTGGCCGGGCTTCGGCGAGAACATGCGCGTGCTGAAGTGGGTTGTCGATCGCGCGCATGGCCGGTCGCTGGGCCAGGAGACACCGATTGGCTGGGTACCGCGTTACGAAGACATTGAATGGAAAGGATTGGACTTTCCCAAGGAAAAATTCGAAGAGCTGCAATCGTTCGATCGCGCGGCCTGGCGCCAGGAAGTTCTGGGCCACGAAGAGTTGTTCCTCGATCTGCACGATCGCCTGCCATCCGAGATGGTTTATGAGCGGGAGCTGTTGATTTGTAGGTTGTAAGTTTGATTGGTGCTGACGCCCTAAAATTGTAACCAGGGTTGTGAAGACAGTTTCTTGTGGCTCTGCCGCAAAATTACTATTCTTCTAAAACCCTCGAGGATTACTTCAGAATCGATTGTTGAAGCACAGGCCGCTTGAACCCTCATCCGAAAAAAGTTAATCTTGCTTCATCAAGCAATATAATAAGTTTTGGATTTAATCTTCCAGGAGGAGATCTTTTTCGATGCTTGAAGTTGGAGAGATGGCTCCGGATTTCGAGTTGAAGAGTCACCTTGCGAAAGACAAAAAGGTGAAGCTCTCGGATTTCCGTGGCAAGAAAAATGTAGTTATCGCGTTTTATCCGCTGGCCTGGACGCCGGTTTGAACGGCGCAGATGCCCGCGTATGAAGCCGACCTCGAACGCTTCGCGGGCTACGATGCTCAGGTCCTGGGCATCTCAGTTGACAGCGTTCCATGCAACACCGCGTGGGCCAAGAGCCTGGGCGGAATTTCCTACGACCTTCTCAGCGATTTTCATCCCAAAGGCGAAGTAGCCCGGAGCTTCGGCGCTTATCGTGCCAACGATGGTATTTCCGAACGCGCGCTCTTCATCGTGGATAAGGAAGGCAAGCTCGCTTACAAAGACATTCACAACATCTCAGATCAGCCGGACAATGAGGAGCTTTTTGAAGTCTTAAGAAAGCTCTAAAAGGCTGACAGGTATCAGGTGCCAGGTGCCGGACGAGTTTGGCATCTGGCATTCTGTTTTTGAATTCCCGCCCCGGCTAGCTGGCTCGATGGATCTGAAAGAATTCGGCTGAGCGAACCGCGTTTTCTGGAAGTCCACCGCCTTTCCTGCTTTCTATTATCAAATTAAAGTTTTATCTGTCTTGCTCTTGGAGTGCTCAAGCGCGCCGGACAGATTTTGGGGTCGAACCATGTTTGGGTTTGCATTGCCCGCACGTTCCCACATGCGACTTCCTCGTATCTGACTCTAGTTGAGGGGAAGATTTATGAACACACACTTAAGGTTGATCGCGAAATCACTTGCTTTGTCGGTCACGGCTCTTATCTTTTTCACGCTCAGCCAGGGGGTTGCGCGGGCTGATGAGGTAACGTTGGCTGGAAACGCGGGAGGCTGCTTCGGTACTCCGGCTGCGCCGTGCGCGCCGGCCGTGCTGAGTATTGGCCCGAGTCAAACGGCGTCGCTGCTGGGGCTGCATTACAACGGTTCCAGTTTTGAAGTGACGACCGCCAATGGCTTTGTTGGCGTCGGCAACGCGGCAAACCCGCCAACCAACTTCAATAACTTCGGCTCTTTCACGCTGGATAGTATTCCGAACGACTACAACGGAAACACGTTCACCGCACGGATAGCTTTCTCGCTGCCGCCCGGGACGGCCCCCGGATCAGGCCTTTACACGGCCGATCTGTTCGGGTCGGTAACAAACACGAATGCGGGCGGAGTGCAAATCACGTTTTTGAATCCTACCCAAACGTTCCTTTTTAATGGCGGGGCTTTCACGCTGACGGTTAACAACCTCGCAATCACCGGTGGCCAGGGCCCAGTGCCCTTGACTGGCCACATCCAAGCAGAGACGGCGCCGGTGCCCGAACCCGCTACGTTGATCCTGCTGGGAACGGGTTTGGCAGGAGTGGCTTCCAGGCTTCGCAAGCGAAGACAGTCTAAACAGTGAAGTAGGTTCAGAGTGCACGCCAACACTCGCCCCTGTGAGCGTTTGACTCACAGGGGCGATTTCTTTTGCGACTTCCGCAGAGTACTTCCCGGATTACACCTGCGCTCTTCCTCATGAGTTTGTAACTCGACTTGGGCTTGATAATCTAGATACCACATCGAATTCAGATTATGACTATTTCTAGAAAATGCGTTCCGTTTACTCCGTTCGATCGCGAACTCTCCAAGAGCACAATCGCGATTGTTACGGCTGGTGGGGTGCACCTGAAAGATCAGGAGCCTTTCAACATCGCCGACGAACTCGGCGACCTCGGCTATCGGGAAATTCCACCGGATGTCGATTCGTCAGACTTGATGGTGACGCACCATCACTACGATCATCGCGACGCTGACGATGACATCAACATCGTGTTTCCGATTGACGTGCTGCGTGACCTGCAAGCTGGGGGGTTCATCGGTGGCATCGCAAAGAAGCACATCGGCTACATGGGTTACACGATGCAGCTCAAGGCGATGTACGAAGGCACTGCGCGCGAAATCGCGAACGAGATCGACAAAGGGTCGCGGGCAGACGTGGTTGTGCTCACGGGCGGTTGACCGAGCGTTTGCCACCGGACGGTCGTCGCGGTCCAACGTGAAATCGAAATGAAAGGGATTCCCACGGTGCTCATCACCGTCAGTCCGGAAGTATCGGCGCAAATGCGGCCGCCGCGCGCGCTTTATCCGAAAGGCTTCAAAATCGGAAACAGCCTTGGGCGTCCCGGCATGCGTGATTTACAAAAGAAAGTGCTGGGCGATGCTTTGAATTTGCTGAACGAGAACACGCGGCCCGGCGAAATAGTGACAATCGAATACCCCGAATACGGCGAGCAATACGAACCGCCGCGGGTAAAGAAAGTCTAAGCCCACGACCTCACTCGACCTCAATTCTTTTCGAGAAGGTGTAGCTTAATCGGTTCCAGTGTGAGCAAACTGGACTTTAGATTCTCGCGCGGCTCGTGCGGTCTTCACTTTCTTCTCAATGCCGTTCGCGTGCTTTAACGGTCGCGCGACCAGCACCGGACACGGTGCTTGGCGCAGAACGCGATCGACGTTTGAGCCGAACAACGTCAGCAATCCAAACCCGGACCCATGCGCGCCCAGGCAAATCAGATCGATTTCGTTTCGGGCGGCGTAATTCAAAATTTCCCGGTACGGCTGGCCTTCACTGACGGCATGTTTCACCGTGCACCAGAGGTGCGCTTCGGACGGAACTGATTTTTGCAGACGGCGGGCGGCTTTGTGATATGGCCCTTCGTCAGTTATCGGATACCAGGCCAACTCCGGCTCGTTCAACGTAAACGCCGGCAAAACATGTAGCAGGTGCAGCTCAGACTGGTACTCTTGCGCGAACTTCAAGGCATGTCTTAGCGCGATTTCCGAGTAGTCAGAAAAATCATAAGCCACTAAGACGCGTTTGAGACTTATCTCCCGGCCGGCAACCCAACTGCGCTCGTCGCTGTGCGTCACCAGCACCGAACATGGCGCCGTGCGGCAGACGGATTCGGCGGTCGAGCCCAACAACGCGGCGCGATGCGGCCGCCGGCGGGAACGCATTACGATGAGATCAACTTTGTGTTCGCCGGCGTACTCAACGATCGATGTTCCCGGATCATCACACTGCCTGACAACTCGCTCCCAATCATTCAAAGCCAACGCAGCTCCATTGAGGCGCTCGAAGAGTCTTCGTTCGAATGCCGCCTTCAACTCGTTCTGAGCTTGTGGGGCCTCCGCCGCCTGACAGTGGAACGCAACCAACTTCGCTTCGTAGGCTCGAGCCAGCGCCATGGCGTAGTGCAGTGCCTCGTCCGAACCCGGCGACAGGTCGGTGGGGCACATTATCTTTTTGATCCTTAAGCCGTTTCCGTTAGCCACGACGCTCCTCCTTCCAAGTGATTCAGCAATGACTATGCCCGAACGAATCTGTGCGCTTTCTCTCGCGATTCAGCATTGGCCTGCGAAGTAATCCCCGCTGCGTGGCGATATTCCTCAGAACGCGCAACACGGCTAGGCCTTCGCTACTTCCCTCCGCCCATTCCGCGTCGCCATCGGCACGTATGCACGTGTTCGCTCGCCGAGATAAACCTGCCGCGGCCGTGCGATTTTTTGATCTGCGTCTTCCAGCATCTCTGCCCACTGCGCCAGCCATCCCGACGTGCGCGGAATCGCGAACAGCACCGGAAACATATCGACCGGGAAGCGCATCGCCTGGTAGATGATCCCGGAATAGAAGTCCACGTTCGGATAAAGCTTGCGTTTCACGAAGTACTCATCCTCGAGCGCGATCTTCTCAAGCTCGAGAGCAATATCCAGCAGAGGATCCTTGCCCGTTACCTCGAATACTTCGTAAGCGACTTTCTTGATTATTCGCGCGCGTGGGTCGTAGTTCTTGTAGACGCGATGGCCAAAGCCCATGAGCCGGAACTCGCCCGCTTTCACGCGCTTGATGTAATCGGGCACGTTCTTTACTGAGCCAATTTCATTCAGCATGCGCAGAACCATCTCGTTTGCGCCGCCGTGTAGCGGTCCGTACAAAGCCGCCGCCGCGCCCGCGACCGCTGAAAAAGGATCCGTGTGCGCGCTGCCGATGCTGCGCATCGCGTTCGTGCTGCAATTCTGTTCGTGATCAGCGTGCAGTATGAAAAGAATGCTCAACGCCCGCTCGAGCACCGGATTCGGCTGGTACTTGAGTTCCGTCGTCTTGAACATCATGTTCAGAAAATTGCCTTCGTAGCTCAGATCGTTGTCTGGATACGAGTACTGCATGCCAATGCGATGACGATAAGCGAAGGCCGCGATCGTCGGCACCTTCGCAATCAGCCGGTAAATCTGTTTCCAGCGGGCTTCCTGGTTGAAGATGTCTTTCGCGTCAGGATAAAAAGTTGAAAGCGCACCCAGCGTCGCGATCAGAATGCCCATCGGATGCGCGTTGTAATGAAAGCCGTCCATCACCTTCTTGATGCTCTCGTTGATGAAAGTGTGGTGGGTGATGTTCCACGTCCAGTCCGCCAACTGCTTTTCGTTGGGCAGTTCGCCGTGCAGCAACAGGTAAGCGACTTCGAGGTACGCACTTTTCTCAGCCAGCTCGTCGATCGGATAGCCGCGATATTCGAGGATGCCCTTGTCGCCATCGATGAAGGTGATGCGGCTCTTGCACGACGACGTGTTCATGAACGCCGGGTCATAAGTCATCAAGCCAAAGTCGTCTTCATTGACTTTGATCTTTCGCAAGTCCAGCGCCTTGATAGTTTCGTTTTCGATGGGAACTTCGTACTGCTTTCCCGTGCGGTTATCCGTGATGGTCAAAGAATCGATGCTCATGAATCGGTCTCACTTTCATTAATCCGGGGCACAATGAGTTTGGTGCGACAGCGACACGACAGAAACTCGAAAGCGCCGCGCCGTTGCGCTCGCGAAAAGATGATTTGTCAGGCGGCGGCTACTTGAACGCCGGCGTGCCGTGCGCTTCCGTGTCGCCTTTGAACTGAAACTCGCGCACTTCCAC
>DASYTZ010000132.1:0-19402 GCA_036001745.1 Pyrinomonadaceae bacterium | reverse complement strand
AAACTGATCGGTGACGATGCCGGTAATTGGCGCGCGGATCGTCGCGTAGCTCAACTGTGCATCGAGGTTGGCCACGTGTTGTTGGGCTTCGTTGACTTTGGCCGCAGCCAGCGCGCGATCGTTTGGATTCAGCGAGCGAGCGCGCAGGGCTACCGTCTGCTCCTCGAGACGTAGTTCGTCTTCCGCCGTGGTTAGTTCAAGCTCCGACGCTTCCAGATCTTTTTTCGAGATGCCACCCCGTTCATAAAGCACGCGTCGCCGTTCGTAAGTGGCGCGCGTGTTGTTGACTTTCGCCCGGGCGTCCAGCAGGGCTTTCTGATCCTCGGCGTTTGTTTTCGGAATTGTGCCGGTGACGAGGCTGCGTTCTTCCGCGCGCGCTTGATTCAACGCGGCGACGGCTTCGGCGCGTTGCGCCAAAAGGTCGCGCGACTCCAGCACGGCAATCACTTCGTCGGCGCGCACGACTTTGTTCTTCAGCAGTGCCATCTTCCTGATCTGTGCGCTGATTTTCGCCGCGACGTCGGCCTTGTCACGCGGCCAAATTGTGCCAACAGCGACAACCTGCGCGGCGATACTTCCTTTTTCAGCCTTGGCCACTTTGACGCTGACGACGACATTAGTAACTTCCGACTCGGTCTCAGTAGATTTTTTCCAGCGCCAGATGATGAGAACTACCAGCGCGAAAAAGATGAAGGCGACTACGGCAATAATGATGATGGTGTTGCGCTGACGTGCGCGCCGCGACTCTTGCACACGAACCTCCTCGATCGAAACACGTTCGACTTGAGGAGTGTCGCGAATCTTACCTGGCTCGTCGTTCATGATTGCTTTTTTCGGGTAGTGTCCATACTCCACTTTCCGCTGTGTCTCTCTGCGAAAACCTCTGCGTTCTCTGCGGTTAACCGACGTCTAAAAACATTTACCGCAGAGGAGAGCCGAGGTAGGCGCAGAGATCGCAGAGAATGAGTCGAGAATTTCAATTTAGGACACCAACCCTTTCGTCATTGTCCGGTCGCCTGTTTTAGTTTCGCGAGCGCGATCTGATAATCAAATATGGCTTGATAAAGCGCGCTGCGTTGGGCCACCAAGGTCGTTTGTGCGTCGGTGACTTCAATGATTTGAGCTTCACCAGCTCGATATCGCGCAATCGACGCATTCACATTGTCCTGGGCTTTGATCACGCCTTCACGCGCCAGCGCGATGCGCGCCGCCGCATTCGCCACCTGCGCGCGAGCGGCGTAAAACGCCTGTGTGAAGCCGCGCACGGCGATTTCTCGTTCGTTTTCGGCCACCTGCACGCGCAGACGTGCTTGTCGTTCCCGGCTGCGGCTGGCGCCCCAATCGAAAATCGGAATGTTCAGGCTGATCGCCGCTGAGACACCACTGTGTTCTTTCAGCCGCGGCCACTTGAGCGAATCAGTGTCGAACCCACCGTTGAGCGAGTAAGACAATGAGGGCAAGCGATCCGCGCGAGCGATCCTGATTTCCTGGCGCGCGGCACGAAGTTGTTGCTCCAGTTGCGTGAACTCGGGCCGGCGCGAAACATCCTCAACTTTGAACTGCTGATACTCAGTGTCGCTTGGTAGCGCAAGCGCCAGCTCGACCGTGCTGATCGGTCGCGTGAAATCGTAACCGACCAGCACGCGCAGAGAGCCGGCAGCCACTTCTTCGTTGACGCGCGCCTTCTCAAATTCGTCGCGCCGTGCAAGCGTCTGCAACTGCGCGCGCGTGAGATCCACCGGCGCCACTTCGCCGCCGCTCAGGAGCAACGCAGTGATGCGTTCGAATTCTTCTGCCGCCGCGAGATTTCCCGCCGCCGCCAGGCGTTCCGCAGTCGCGAAGGCCAGACCGTAGTAAGCCTCGATTACCGCCTGGGCCAATGCACGCTTAGCGACCTCCGTGCCCGCGTGCGCGGCTGCGAGCAATGCGCGGTTCTTTGCGAGCATCGCGCGGAGCCGGCCGGCGACATCGAAATCTCCCGAGACGTTTACGAATCCCTCGTATTCGCTGATCGCATTGTTGGCGATGAAGCTGGGGACGCGCGGCTCGCTCGGCGGCAACCCACGCGCCGGTGAAGTGTAGATGTAGCCGAGCGGCGCGCTAACTTTGGGCAGAAATGCCGCCTGCGCCTGCTTCACATCTTCGGCTGCGATCTTTTCGTTCAGGATCGCTGTTTGATAGGAGGACGCCTGCGCATTGGCGAGACGCAATGCTTCATCCAATGTCAGGGGATTCAAAGCCTGCGGCGTTGAAGAAACCGACGGTGGCGTCGCAGGGGGCGTAGCATTCGGCGTGGGTGTTGCACTGGGCGTCAGCGCCGCCGGCTGCGGTTGGTTCTGGGCGCTGGACGCTGCCGAGACACAAATCAAGAGCGCGAATGTTGAAAACAGCTCAAGATACCGACATGCCCTGGCGCTCCTCATTATTGTCGGCCCGGCTCGCGATCACTACCCGCAGCGTCTCGATCAGGGGGATCGCAACGGCGCCGATCACCGAGACACTGAGAATTCGCCACAAAAAAAGAAGTTAGATTCGAGACCACGACTATACCCAAAGGTTATCTTAAAAGAAAATCTATTTGTGGACCGCGGTCTCTGTCTGATCCCCGTTTCTGCTCCGGGCGACGTCTTGCGCTGACCCTGAGAGTTAACGCGGAATTAACTTCCTCCTAAGAAAGTTGTAACTCCCGGTGAATAGCCTGTAATGTGCGATTCCCGAAGTTTCCTACCTCGTTACTAACTGGAGAAACCACCATGCTGAAAACGCGGGCGATATTTTGTGCGACGTCGATCGTGGCGTTGCTGACCTTCATGAATTCCGCCTTTGGGCAGACCGACATTGCGCGAACAGTTGGAGATGCTGGTGCGCCGGTTGCGGAAAAGGCGAGCGACAAGCCGAGCGGTGATGTTGCGCATAGATTGGAAACGCTCGAAGAGCAATTGCGCGAGCAGGCTGGGAAGCTGGACAAATTGATGGCGCTGGTTGCGGAACAGCAGCGAGTCATCGCGAAGCTAACAGCGCACGATTCACCGACTAGTCTCGCGACACCTGCGACGACCGAAGTTGCTACCGCAGGCACGAGCACCGCGCCCGCGGCGCCGGGTGCGCAAGCTTCACCAGTTGAAGATCGAGTCAAGAAACTCGAAGAGCAGGTGCGCAGGATAGGACCATTCCGCTTCAGCGGCGATTTTCGTCTGCGGTTTGACGGCATCTTTCGCCGGGCAGAGCCAAATCCGCCCGCGGGTTTTGCGGCGCTCACACATCAGCAAAACGCGCGCATGCGCTATCGGCTGCGGCTGAATTTCGACACGGACATCGATCCGAAACTCAGTTTCCACGGCCAGCTCGCCACGGGACCTATTAACAATGCGCTGACGATGGATCAGGATTTCGGATCGACGACCGCGCGGCATCCGTTCTTTATCAGTGAAGCTTGGATTGATTATCACCCGAACAAAGCTGTGCAACTTCAGGGCGGCCGGCTTCAGGAAGTTTTTGCCGACAACTCGCGATTTCTTTTCGATGATGACGTGCGCTTCAACGGCTTCAACGAGAAATACACCTTCACGTTCAAGAGGAACGGCTTAAAAGTTTCGAGTTTGGAACTGCGCGCCGGTCAATACATTTTGAGCAATCCGAACGTGGCGATCGTCACGCCGGGCAGTCCCCTGGCACAGGCCGGCGCGGTTATTGGATCGACCGGGCGCAGCTCGAACCTTTTTCATCAGGGACTTCTGCTGAATCAGAAATTCAACGATCGGTGGAGCAGCCAATTCGGCGGCGATGTTCAGCTTTATCGCAATCCAAATCAGATCCAACTCGCCTCGACGGCGAACGGTGTTGCTTTGATTGTTCAGAACGGATTGGGCATTGCGCTTTCAGGGCCGTTAACCGGGACCGGAAATGCGACCACAACTTCGGGCGGTGCGATTTACACCGCGCCAAGCTTCAAAATCGCGCGCTTGACGTATCGTGTGAACTGGGCAGGCTTCAAGAGTGGCGCGCGGGTCTATCCGGTCACATTCAATCTCCAGGCATCCCGCAATGTCGGCATCGGGTTGAACGAACGCGACGCCTTTCTGACGGCGCTGCAAATCGGCAAGCCCACGAACCGCGGCGACATGGCGTTCCTTTACGTGTTCTCGATCAAGGGCGCGAACGCTTTGATTTCACAGTTGACCGATGACGATCTCGGCACTGGCAGCGGCGTCAACATTCGTGCGCATCACTTTCGCTTCGATTACGCGTTGAGCCGCAAAGTGACTTGGCAAAGCCTGCTCTACATTCAGAACGAGCTGCGTAACAGCGGACAATTTCCGAACTTCTTCGTGCCGTTGAATGCCTTCACGCCGCGTCAGTATCGAGTGCAGGAGCAAATCGTCTTCAGTTTCTGAGGCAGTTACTAATGAAGTCTCTGTGTCTCCGTGTGATCTCCGTGTCTCTGTGGTGAAATTGCGACCCCGACACTCACCACAGAGGCACAGAGATCACACAGAGACACAAAGAGAGACTGAACTTTTCATGCGGCACGACGTCCGTTAGCGCCATTCTTCTCAGTCCGCAAATGATAAGGAACGCTGATCACGATCACGTTCGGCTTGAACAGCAGAGCGCCTTTCAGCATCAGCGAACTTTGATTGTGCAAGAGGTGGTGCCACCACTTGGCGGGGACAAATTCGGGTAACACAACAGTCACAACCTGGTCGGGATGCAAAGTAAGCCGGCGATCGATGTATCGTGTCAATGGTCCGACCAGCGATCGATACGGTGAAGCAATCACCACCAATTCGACGCCTTCCACGAAACCGGTCCATTTCGCGCGCAGCTTCTGCGTCGCTTCTTCGTCCAGATTAATGTAAAGCGCGGTCACGTGGCCGTGTGCGATCGTCTTGGCATATTCCAATGCCTGCAAGACCCCGCGATGGATTCCGGAAATTGGGACGATCACTTCGTGTTCGACGGGCCGAATTTTTTGCAAACCCTCAGTCGTCAATTGCATCGCGACGTCCAGGTAATGCCGATGGATCGAGCGGAACAATGCAACCAGCAGCGGAATGAGCACCACGACGATCCACGCGCCGTGAATGAACTTCGTGATGACAAGCACCACCAACACTGCACAAGTCGCCGTCGCGCCCAGGCCGTTTATGACGATCGATTTTTTCCAATGGGCTGCTTCTCTCAGAACCTCCAGGTGATCGGTTAACTTTCCGGTCTCGAGACTTCCAGTGTCGCGCTTAACCTCCGCGCCGGACGCGCGAACGTTCTTCGCCGCGCGGCCCACGCGCAGCCAATGTCGCATCATGCCGCTCTGCGAAAGCGTGAACGAAAGAAACACGCCGACTGCGTACAAAGGAATCAAACGGCTGGTGTCGCCACCGAATGCGATCACCAGAAGGGCTGCAAAAACCGCGAGGATGATGATGCCGTTTGAGAAGACTAGCTTGTCGCCGCGGGTCGCGAACTGTCGTGGTAGAAAACGATCGCGCGCGAGCAGACTTGCGAGCCGCGGGAAGTCGGCAAATGAAGTATTCGCCGCGAGCACCAGGATTAGCGCTGTCGTCGCCTGAATCACGTAATAAAACCAACCCATCGGCCCGGTGAAGATGGTGCGCGCGAATTGCGAAATCACTGTTTCACTTTCTCGCGGATGCACCTGATAGAGGTACGCCATCACGCTTGTGCCGACGAACATCGTCGCCAACAGCGCCGCCATCCATGCGAGCGTCGTCGCGGCGTTTCTGGATTCAGGTTGCTTGAATGCCGGAATGCCGTTCGAGATCGCTTCCGTTCCCGTCAACGCCACACAGCCGTTTGAAAATGCGCCTAACAACAGAAACCAGGTCAAGGGTTGCAAATGATAACCCTCAGCCAATTTCAGATCCGGTGCGGCGGGCGCGGTCATGCCGGGATGTGTGAAGTAGTAAATGATTCCGTACCCAAGCATGAACAGAAAGCTAATCACGAACGAGTAAGTTGGGCCGGCGAACAACGCGCCTGATTCGCGCACGCCGCGCAAGTTGGCGAGGGCGATGAAAGCGATGAGAATGAGACAGAGAAAGACTTTGTGATTTTCGATCCAGGCCAAGCTTGTTCCCTGGGCTGCTGAAGTGATGGCCGCAACGCCCGCGGAAATCGACACCGAAACCGTCAGCACGTAATCGACAAGCAAGGCTCCCGCCGCCACCAATCCCGCGGTCGTGCCGAGATTGTCTTTCGCGACGATATACGCGCCACCGCCGGATGGATAAGCAAAGATCGTTTGCCGATAACTGATGGCCACGATTATCAACACGACAACGATCACCAGCGTGATCGGCACCACGTAGTTGAAAGTGTTCGCCTGTCCATACGCGAACACGACGGCCAGAACCAGCAGGATTTCTTCCGACGCGTACGCCGTGGATGACAGAGCGTCGGAGGCAAACACCGCGAGCCCGGTTTTCTTGGTCAGCCGCTCGTGAATCGCTTGCGCGGTCCTCTTTGCTTTGCCGACTAGTAAACGTTTGAGCGTATAAGGCATAAGAACAAGAAGTCAGAGGTCAGAGGTCAGAAGTGCTCGCGTTACTCGCCGCAGGCTTCTGACTCCCGAGACCTATCCGGACTTGCCCCAGCGAATCGCGAGCAACAATTCTTCGCGATCTAAAGTTTCGATAGTTAAGTGATTGCCGTCGGGCAAACGATCATGCTCGTCGAGGTAGTGCGCCAGGTGTCGTTCCGCGCAACAGATCCAGAACGAACTTGAAGGCTGAATGTGTCCACGCGTGTACCGCGAAGTCTCTGCCATTACGCGATGAGAAATTTCGACAGTGACCTCGCGTTCCATCCCGCTGGCGTCACTTACGCGAAAGCGGCACTGTCCACCTGTCGGCGCAGGAGAATTTCCTGATTCCCACGGACGGATTATCGAGAAGCCGTTCTCAGTTATGAGCTCGATCGAATTTGACGAGTCATCCGCGTCGCGTACCGCTGCGTCGGTTTCTTGATTGCGCCTTCCATTGCCGTTGCCTCGCACGCTTTCGTAAAGATCGAGGCGACGCGTCAACTCCGCCACGCGCGCGGTTAAATCCGTGACGCGTTGGGCCAATTCTTCGGGAATGACTTGTTCGCTTGCTCGACGCACCTTCACCGGCGAGTCGGACTCGCCAGCTTGAGGTTAGAGCGTCAAGCGTAAGGATCGAGTAAGAGGTTTATAAAAAGTTCGTAAAGAAGATGCACTTCCCAGCATGACCTGATAGCTCTTTCAAAGAAATCGGTTCTGAGCTATAAATTAGGCCCGAATCGCACAAAACCTTGACCTACGTCTCAGGTAAATGAGCCCTCTCGAAACGTACCTTCAAAGCTTGCATGACATTTCCATCTCCGGCGCGGGTGTGCCGGAGACTTCGGGCTACGGGGCGCTCGCGAACCTATTTAATGAAGTAGGCAAATCTCTCAAGCCTCGCGTTCGTTGCATTATCAACATCGCCAACAAGGGTGCGGGGATTCCCGACGGTGGTTTCTTCACGCCCGATCAATTTCAAAAGCGCGCAAAGGGACAGTTAATAGAGGGGCAGCTTCCTTCGCGCGGTGCGATCGAGGTAAAGCCGACACGTGACGACATCGACGCCACTGCTGAAAGCGACCAAGTAAGGCGATACCTGAGTCGGTATCAACAAGTACTCGTAACAAACTATCGCGACTTCATTCTTGTCGGTCTCGACGCCAATGGAAATCTTGTCAAGCGCGAACGATTCGCTCTTGCACCTAATGAAACGGAATTCTGGAAAGCAGCTTCACATCCACGCGCTACCGGAACGGAACTGGTCGATCGATTTATTGAATATCTCAAACGCGTGATGCTTCACGCTGCGCCGCTGACACAGCCGAAAGATGTCGCCTGGTTTCTGGCCTCATATGCTCGCGACGCAAAGATACGCGTCGAATCGAGCGAGTTACCGGCCCTAGCTGCGATTCGTAGCGCGTTGGAGGAAGCGCTCGGATTGAAGTTCGAGGGTGAAAAGGGTGATCACTTCTTTCGTTCGACGCTCGTGCAGACGCTGTTCTATGGAATCTTTTCTGCGTGGGTCTTGTGGAGCAAGAAGAACCAAAAGCGAACGGACAAATTCGACTGGCGCAATGCGACCTGGGAACTACATGTCCCGATGATCAAAGCGCTGTTTGAGCAGGTTGCCACGCCTACAAAGCTAGAAGCCGCTGACTTGGTCGAAGTGCTTGATTGGACAGGCGACGTTCTCAATCGCGTCGATCGCCAAGCGTTCTTTGCGAATTTTGAAGAAGGCCATGCCGTTCAATACTTCTATGAACCATTCCTGGAGGCTTTCGACCCCGAACTCCGCAAAGAATTAGGCGTCTGGTTCACACCAACTGAAATCGTGAAATACATGGTCGCGCGGGTTGACACTGTGCTGCGCGAAGAACTGGACATCGCGGATGGTCTCGCCGACTCGCGCGTGTACGTCCTCGATCCTTGCTGCGGCACTGGCGCATATCTCGTCGAGGTGCTGCACAAGATTCACGAGACCGCGAAGGCCAAAGGCGAAGACGCGCTGGCCGTAGACGACCTGAAGTGCGCCGCGAAGGAGCGCGTGTTTGGCTTCGAGATTCTGCCCGCACCCTTCGTTGTTTCACACTTACAGCTAGGATTGCTGCTTCAGAATCTCGGTGCGCCATTAAGCGAGCTAACTAATGAACGCGTTGGGGTTTATCTAACTAACTCTTTGACAGGATGGGAACCGCCGTCAGAAGAGGTGAAGGCACGGCTGAAACAACTCGCGTTTTCGTTTGCTGAATTGAAGGAAGAGCACGACGCCGCTGAACGAGTCAAACAAAAGGCGCCAATCCTCGTCATCCTCGGTAATCCTCCCTACAATGCCTTCGCCGGCGTTAGTCCTGAAGAGGAAGCAGGTTTAGTAGATCCGTATAAGGCTGGCTTGATTTCTGAGTGGGGCATTAAGAAGTTCAATCTCGACGATCTCTATGTGCGCTTCTTTCGGTTGGCGGAGCGGCGAATCGCTCAAAAGAAAGGTATCGTCAGTTTCATTTCGAACTTCTCCTATCTACGCGATCCATCATTTGTCGTCATGCGTCAGCGCTTCCTCGCTGAGTTTGACAAGCTTTGGTTCGATTCAATGAATGGCGACAGTCGTGGAACAGGTAAGCTGACTCCAGAGGGTAAGCCTGATCCCAGCGTTTTCTCGACTGAGTACAATCGTGAAGGCATTCGCGTCGGCACTGCCATCGCTTTGATGGTACGCAAGGAGGAGCGAGAGGAAATGCCCACGGTTCGGTTCCGTCAGTTTTGGGGTGTAACGAAGCGTGCTGATCTGCTGACCAGCGCCTCTGTAAAAGATCTCAATATGCATTATGAGATCGTCGCTCCTACTGCGAGCAATAGACTGTCTTTTCAATACACTGGAGCGATCGTCGATTATTTGGGCTGGCCGAGCGTGTCCGATCTGAGCGGTCGACCTCCGTTTAGAGCATTCATAGAGGCTCGGCGCGGCGCTTTAATCGGGATTGATAAAACGGTTCTTCAAGACAGAATGAAGACTTATTATGACAGCGAAATTGACTGGGAAACTCTCAAGCTAACCGGAAATGAGCTTACGGAAGATGCTGCTAGATTCAACGCCAAGAAGGCTCGTGAAAAGGTAATTACGGCTGAAAAGTTTGATGCTAACAATTTACGCCGCTATGGAGTCCGCCCGTTAGAAACTCGGTGGTGCTACCACAGCTCAGTCAGGCCGCTATGGAATGAGCCCCGACCTGAATTGATTGCGCAATGCTGGAAAGGAAATCAATTCCTCGTCACGAGATTAAAGACTGAGAAAGAAGCGAAAGGGAGTCCAATCTATTTTTCGTCCACACTGGTTGATTACCAAACCATTGCGCGCAACGTATCTACGATTCCTCTGGGACTAAGCCCGACCGAGTCCGAGAAGATCTCAAAGCAAAATCATTTCTTCAACGAACCCGAACGGTCGAGTTCCGCTATTGTCGCGAATCTCTCAAGTAAAGCTCGTGCCTATCTCGCATCGCTAGGATGCGACGATCCAGATCGAGACAAGGAGACTGCGACGCTTATTTGGATACACGCATTAGCTATAGGTTATTCACCTGCCTATCTGAACGAAAACGCTGACGGCATTCGCGGCGATTGGCCGCGCATTCCTTTGCCCTCAACGAAAGACGCATTAGTTCACTCAGCCAACCTTGGTCGAAAGATTGCCGCGCTTCTCGATACTGAGTCAGGCGTTGAGGGCGTGACTTCAGGAACTATTAACGATCCGTTTCGAAGAATAGGGAGTGTCTCTCATGTCAGCGAAAAGCCTTTGAATCCCGCCGAAGACTTAAAGGTCACGGCCGGATGGGGACACGCCGGCAAAGGCGGAGTGACCATGCCGGGAAAAGGCAAACTCATCGAGCGTGATTACTCGCCCGAAGAGCGCAAAGCGATTGAACGCGGAGCGGAAAAAGCAGGCCTGTCAATCGAAGAAGCATTAGCGCACCTTGGTGAGCGAACTTGTGACGTTTATCTCAACGACGTGGCGTATTGGAAGAACATTCCCGCGCGTGTGTGGGATTACACCATAGGCGGCTATCAGGTAATCAAGAAATGGTTGAGCTATCGCGAACTTGAGCTGCTCGGCCGTCCACTGACGTCGGAAGAAGCGCGCGAAGTTATGAACATTGCGCGACGCATTGCCGCGATTGTCTTGCTCGAATCCGCACTCGACGCGAATTATCAGACAATCAAGAACGCGAGTTACGACTGGAACGCATTGAAAGGTCCTTCGTAAACACGAAGCACTGTTTTCACAGTCCTCAACCTCGGAAGGGAATCATGGGAAAAATTGATACCAACGTAGGCGAGTTGATCGGAATGATCGGTCGCGGCGATCTGCGTTTACCGGAAATGCAAAGGCGATATGTTTGGCCGGCAACACGTGTTCGGGATCTCTTAGATTCACTTTATCGCGGCTATCCGTCCGGGACTATTTTGGTTTGGGAAACCGATCAGGAAGCCCCCGCACGAGACCTTGCGGTCGAACAGGACAAGCCTTCGTTCATGACCCAGAAGCTTTTGCTTGACGGACAGCAACGTCTTACTTCCCTGTACTCTGTGCTCAACGGTGAGCCAGTAACAGTCAGAAACAGGAAGCGGCCGATCGAGATTCTGTTCAATCTTGATCACCCGGAAGGACCGCCCGTTGAATTAACCGAAGTCGAGGATGATGCCGAATTTCCGACGCTCGAAGTGGGAGACGATGAACCGGAAGAAGAGCTGGAAGAGGAATTGAGCATTCAACAACGTTTGAGTCGCCGAACCTTTGTCGTGTCGTCGAAGCAACTCTTAGCGATCCACACTTGGGTTAAGGTTTCCGATGTTTTCAGTGGGACAAAGAGCGACTGGACGTTACTAAAACCACTTGGTCTGCAACCCGACGATCCGCTTTACGAGAAATATACCCAACGACTTCAAAAGCTTCGACAAATCAGAAACTACCCATATGTAATGCAGTTGCTGGAAAAGGATCTGGCGTATGAAGAAGTCGCTGAAATCTTCGTTAGGGTTAACTCATTAGGCGTAAAGTTGCGCGGCTCCGACCTTGCCTTGGCTCAAGTCACTGCACGTTGGCAAAACTCACTGAAACTTTTCGAGGACTTTGCAGAGGAGCTTGAGGAATCCTGGTTCACTATCGATGCCGGTTTGCTCGTTCGGGCGATGGTGGTTTTTGCCACGAAGCAAAGCCGCTTTAAGACCGTGCAAAACATCTCGGTTCCTAGGATGAAAGAGGCGTGGGAACGAGCAAAGTTAGGCTTACAGTTCGCGGTAAACTTTTTGCGAACCAATGCGGGAATCGAAGACGAGTCTCTTTTGACCAGCCCTTTAATCATCATTGCCACCGCCGCATTCGGCGCAGTCAGAAATAATGAGTTGACGAGCAAGGAAGAGAAAGAACTGCTTCGATGGATCTTGACGGCAAATGCGCGGGGCCATTTTAGTCGGGGATCTACTGAAACGATCCTTGACCAAGACCTGGGTCCAATTTTCAGGAGGGCGCCAGTTGACGACTTATTCGCCTTGATGAGGCAGCAGTTTGGCCGCTTGCATGTCGAGCCACAGGATTTTGTCGGTAGGGGCGCAAGGAGCACGCTCTTTTCGACAACTTATCTCGCCCTGAAGGCAAGGGGGGCGAAAGATTGGCGAAGCGGCCTCGGTCTTTCGCTGACTCATCAAGGCAAAATGCATTACATCGAATACCACCATATTTTCCCGAAGTCTCTTCTCGCTAGGGAAGGATACGACAAAGCGGAAATAAACGAGATTGCCAACATCGCCTTTATCAGTGGCAGATCAAATCGAGATATTCTAAACAAGGAACCGAAGAAGTACTTTCCCGAGAAGATCATCGCGAAGCATGGCCAAGAGGCGCTCATCACCCACTTGATCCCCACAGATCCACAACTCTGGGAACTTAGTCGCTATCGCGACTTCCTCGACTGGCGGCGACAGCGTTTGACGGAGGAAGTAAACAAATTGCTGGAGATTGACAGGCCGTTATCGGCCGGTGAAGCGGATTAATGATGACAAGTATGCCAGCCCTCAGTATCCGCCAACCTTACGCCGAACAAATCTTGCGCGGCACAAAGCGAATTGAATATCGCAGTATGTCGACAAACAAACGCGGGCGCGTTTACATTTATGCCGGCCAGTCGCCGGGGCCTTCCAATGAGTGGCGCAAGATTGGTCTAGAAGCTGGCGATTTGCCTACAGGCGTACTTGTGGGAACAGTTGAGATAATCGATTGCATCAAGAAGGGAACGAACGATTACCACTGGATCCTTGCACATCCGCTCAGACTAAAACGCACAATCAAACCGACGAATCATCCGCAGACTGCATGGTTCTATCCGTTCTAAAAGTCCATAGAACTCGATTTTGTTCATTTGAGATTAACTCCGGCAGATTAGCTATTCGCCCGAATTGAATCGATACCCAATCCAAGGCTCGGTGAGAATGTAACGGGGGCTCGCCGGATCGGGTTCAATTTTCTTGCGCAGTTGGCCGATGAAGACGCGCAGGTATTCATGCTGCTCAGTGTAATCGCCGCCCCAAACCGCGCCGAGCAGCGCGCGGTGCGTGAGCACTTTACCGGCATTGCGCACCAGGTGGGCCAGCAGATCGAATTCTTTCGGAGTCAGTCGCATCTCTTCGCCAGTGCGCGTGACAACATGCGCGTCGAGATCGATGCGAAATTCACCGGCTTCCAAAATGCGCGCTTGCGTGTCCGCCGCAGGTTGGCGACGAAGCGCCGCGCGAATGCGCGCCAAAAGCTCGTCCATGCCAAACGGCTTCGTTACGTAATCATCAGCGCCGGCGTCGAGCGCTTCCACTTTAGTTTTCTCTTCGCCGCGCACCGACAGGACGACAATCGGCACATCCGAAATCTCGCGCAGGCGGCGACATAATTCGAGGCCGCCCATGTTCGGCATTGCGAGGTCTGTAATCACCAGCGAAGGCTTCCAGTCATGAAACGTCTGCAAAGCGAATTCGCCGTCGCCGGCAACGCGCACGTCATAGCCTTTCGCGGTGAGGCTGCGCAGCAACACGCGCGTGAGCTGCGGCTCATCGTCGACTACCAGGATGCGTGGTTTTGCTTCGGACATCGGTTCAAGTGCCGGTAGGCACGAAATATTTTATAGAGCGAGCTCCTATTATTCTTCTTGAGTTCGACTTGAGAGAATTCCGACGGCTCGGAATTCTCTCAAGTCGTAAGCAAAGAAAGGCTCGTTTGGGTCTATAAATATTTCGCCGCTACGCGGCGAATTCGCCAACCCTAGCCGTTCTGACTGAGCCCTCCCTCACGGTCGGGCTACTGCCCCGGTCCACGGGCAGACGGCTCTGCTTTGATCTGTAATTCGATCACAAACTTTGCTCCTGTCCCGCCTTCGGCATCTTCGACCCGGATGCGGCCGTGGTGTGCTTCGACGATGCCGCGCGCGATCGCCAGACCCATGCCGCTGCCGGAAACGCGTCGATCGGCGATGTCGCCGTCGCGCATTGCGCGAAAGAACTTTTCGAATACGCGGTCGCGAACGTCGGCGCGAATGCCGGGGCCGCGATCTTCGACGCTCAGAACTATCGAGTGTTCGTCAGGCTGACTGGCGCGGACCGTGATGGGCGATTCCGGCGGCGAATACTTCGCGGCATTATCAATCAAAGTGTAGATCGCTTCTGAGATCGCATGCTCGTCAACGGTCACCAAAGGCAAGTCGTCGATCCAAACTTCCATGCGATGCGTGCGTGTGCGTGGCTCAGCTCGCCGCAAAGCCGTGGTGACAATTTCTTCGATCGAAGCCGGCTGAAGTTGCAGACGCATGTCGCCGGCATCGATGCGCGCCAGTTTCGTCAATCCCTCGACAAAGCGATCGAGCCGGTCGGCCTCTTCATCGATCACCTGAAGCATTTCTTTGCGGCCTTCATGATCAATTTGTGGCTCGGCTTTGTCGCGTTCAGTAGCATAAAGGTCGTCGAGCATTGCGGTGGCCGATGCTTTGATCGAAGTCAGCGGCGTGCGAAAGTCGTGCGTGACCGCATCGAGCAAAGCCGACTTCAAACGCTCGCTTTGTTTCAAGGCTTTGGCCTGGCTCGATCGCTCGAATGAATCCTGCAACTCGTAATACAGCCGCTCGACTTCGCGTTTGGCTTCTTCCGCTTCTTCGGCACGATGCTTTGCGCGGGCGGAAAGCTGGCCGACCGCGAGCGCGGTGATAAAGAACGCCGCCAAGGCCATCCAATTCTGCGGGTCGGCAATCGTGAACGTATGAAACGGCGGCAGGAAGAAAAAGTTTATGCACAACATGCCGAGCACCGAAGCCAAAAGCGCCGGCATGCTGCCCCAGAAAATGGCGACGAAAACAACCAGCAGCAGGTAAGCAAAACCGAGCGTCGTGGGATTGACGTGAGGGCGCAGAGGCAGCAAAACCAAGGTCAATAGAGCGATACCTGCCGCAGCTAACAAAAAGCCCGACAACCTGCGAGACAGGGGAGCGCTGGACACGCAGGTATTGTAAATGAAATGTAGGGTGGAATTAACTCACGACGCTTTCAGAATACGAACGTTGTCTGTCAACCAAAGGATCTTAAACTAGTCCGTACAAGCAACACTCATCGGCCAGACCCTCAAAGCGACATACACCTTTGTTGGTGACGACGACGTCAGAACCCGCAACCAAATCCATCACTGTGTTGGTTAATAAGATCTGTCCGGCGCCGGCACGCGCCGATACCTCACGGCTTATCTCGACAGCCTTGCCGCTGACGTTGTTGCCAACGATCTCGCACAGACCCGTGTGCAATCCGAGTTTCACGTCAAGAGGCATTTGCGACGACGCATCTCGGATTGCTCGCGCGCAACGGATCGCTCGGATCGGGCCGTCGAACGTTGCGCAAAACGCCGCGTCTTGCGATGCAACCACACGGCCTTTGAACCATTCGGCCTCGCGTTTTGCCAACGCCTGAAAGTCAGATAAACGGTTGGGCGTGCCTTTTTCAAATGAACCCGTAATGGTAAGGATAGTCGCCAGAACGCTGTCCGTTTCACCTGTGCCATGGACCTTCGTTACAAAGTCTTCGATCTCGTTGAAGATCGCATCCTGGTTGCCGACGAAGATCAGGTGATCATCTCCGGGTAACTCAACGAATCTGGCATTAGAAATGTGCGACGCGATGTATCGGCCTTCGTCGATGTTGGAATCGCGATCTCCGGTTCGGTGCAGGACCAAAGTGGGGACGCGGATCGCCGGCAGTACGTGACGCACATCAATTGATGTATTTAACTGCGCGAGGGCCAGCGCCGCTCGAGGACTGGCGCTCCGCCGCTGGTAACTCGCCCACCAGTGTCGAAAGCGCTCATCGTGCGCCATGCTCGGCGCTAAATCTTCGACGCCCAGCGGCCCGCCCCACTCATGTTCGATAGCGTCGTAAAACTTTTGTCTTTTTTCAGGAGTGGGAGCCCAGGGATATTCGGGGTCATAGACGCGTTTGGCAAACACTCCGAAGGTGATCAGCGCAATCATTCTCTCGGGATAAGTCGCCGCGAAGAGCATGGCCATATTCCCGCCCTCAGACACCCCGAACACCACCGCACGATCAGAGTGGACCGCTTCCATGACCGCGCGCACGTCGTCCATTCGCTGTTCGAGCGTGGGCAGGTTTGTACTCTGGTCCGACAGTCCGGTGCCGCGTTTGTCAAACAGGATCAGGCGCGAAAATGATGCGAGTCGTCGATAAAAACGCGCGAGTGAAGGTTCTTCCCAGCCGTACTCCAGATGGGTCACCCAACCGGGCACATAGATGAGATCGATTGGTCCATTGCCAAGCACCTGATAAGCGATGTTGATGTCACCGCTCTTTGCATATTTGGTTTCAGGTGTTAAGTCTCCCGTGGTTGTCGCACGGGGAATCGGTTGCGACGGCTCATCCAGGACTGTCGTCGGCACACCGCTGGCTGACGGCGCCGACCGCCCGTTAAGTATTTCCGTCGGTGCGTCTGCCAACGCTTCCAGCGTGGCGCCATCCAAGCGACAGAACTTTAACGTTTCGTCCGTATAGGTCTGTTGGCAGATGGGACAGCGCTTCATTTAGTTTTTGAACCTGCGAAGAGTTCTAATAATACTGTCCTGCAACTAAAGAGCGAAGAACGAGATTTCGATTCACTAATTGACTTGCCATTTCGATTGTTATAGAAGCCTAGTCCTAAATTCTTTATACAGGGAGAGTGCACTATGGGAGATACCATTAACAAGAGCTTCGATTCACCAGAAGAAACACGAAGCATGGACAAAGGAAAGGTCGAGGTGGTGAACCTCGGCGGCTCGCAGGTGATGCGCGCTACATTTCAACCCGGCTGGAAGTGGTCTGAATGCGTGAAGCCCATCGCCGGGACTGACAGTTGTCAGGTCGCGCATCTGATTTACACTATTTCAGGAAACATGACGGTGCGGATGGACGACGGATCGGAAATTGAAGTGAAGCCGGGCGATGTGACGTCCATTCCTGCCGGGCACGACGCTTGGATCGTTGGCGATGAGGCTTATGTCGGCGTCGACTTTCAGGGCGCCGCCCAATACGCAAAAGCAGCCAGTTAAGGCAAGAGAAATTGATTGCTAAGAGCGGCCGGTACTCGGAGAGTGTCGGCCGCTTACTTTTTAACGTTTAGATTTACAACCAGTCATGACCTCGATTCAAAATTCTATTATGAGCTCAGGTTGTGAATGAACCGCACAATCCAGAATGAAATTGCGGCAATCGTTCCCGCGGCGGGAATGGTCAGGATCCAAGCCCAGACGATGCGGCCGGCGACGCCCCACTTCACTGCTGACAGACGCCGCGTTGCGCCAACACCAACGATCGCGCCCGTGATCGTGTGAGTCGTCGACACCGGCGTGCCGGTCAGAGTCACGTAAGCCAGCGTTAACGCGGCGCCTGCCTCAGCGCAGAAGCCTCCGATCGGTTTGAGCTTCGTGATTTTTGATCCCATGGTGTGGACGATGCGCCAACCGCCGGATAATGTGCCGAGAGCAATCGCCGCGTGCGCCGACAAAACCACCCAAAGCGGAATCGGTGGTAGCGCCCCTTTCGGTCCGTAGGTCAAACCGGCGACGCCACCGGCCGTCAGCACGGCTGTGATGATGCCCATCGTCTTTTGCGCGTCATTCCCGCCGTGACCGAGCGAAAATGCAGCCGCCGAAAACAGTTGGCCTTTACGAAAGAAGCTATCAACTCTTGCCGGAGTGACTCGCCGAAAGATCCAATGCACCAGTACCATCAGCGTGAATCCCAAAACCATTCCAATCAACGGCGATAGCACGATGAACTTAAGTGTTCGCAGCCAGACATCAGTCTTCAGCAGTCCGCTGATCCCGCCGTACGCGGCAATGCCCGCGCCGGCGTAGCCACCCAGCAGCGCGTGCGAGCTCGACGTTGGCAAACCGAGGTACCACGTGATCAGATTCCAGATGATTGCGCCGATGAGAGCCGCCAGCAGCACGTAAAGTCGCCACTCTGAGGCAATCAGATCCATGCGCACGCCGTCGCCAATCGCTTTCGCCACGCGCGTGCCGAACACCGCGAAGGCCACGAAGTTGAAGAACGCCGCCCAAACAACAGCGACCCCAGGCGACAAAACGCGCGTCGAGACAACCGTCGCGATCGAGTTTGCTGCATCATGAAATCCGTTGATGTAGTCAAAGATCAGCGCAAACGTGACCAGGACGAGGACGAAGGCGAAGGTGGCTGTCATAGAATACAGAGATCAGAGGTCAGAAGTCAGAGATCAGAAATCAGACGTCAGAGATCAGAAGTCAGATTGTCAGGCGTCAGACATTAGACAGTATTCAGTGGCCGAAGAATCGTCCAGTCAGCTTGACTTCGCTGACCACCAAATTCAACCAAGCAAGACTGACGTCTGATCTCTGATATCTGACTTCTGCTTTTCAAGTGTGCTTGATGATAACGCTCTCGATAATATTCGCAACGTTCTCGCAGCGATCGACTGCGGCTTCCAGCTTTTCATAAATCTCTTTCCACTTGATGACGGTCAGCGGATCGCGCTCCTCATGGAACAATTCAGCAATGGCTGCATGGTAGATGTCGTCGCCATCGTTCTCGAGTCGATGAATTTCAACCAGCCGCTGCGTAATGTTCTTTGGCTTTTGCAGCGTCGATACGATTTCCTTGAGTTGTTCCGCCATGCGCTCCAGCACCCCGGCAAAATCATGCGCGTAATCGCGAATCTCGCCGACATCGAAAATAATAATCGCGCGCGCGGCATCGTCGATCAGGTCGACGATGTCATCGAGCGCGCTGGACATCAGATAGATGTCTTCACGATCGAACGGCGTGATGAAAGACTTGTTGAGCTTTGTCGAGACGGTGTGCGTCAGCTCGTCGCACGCGTGCTCCAGACGCTTAATCCGCTGTGAGTATTCCTTGTAGTTCTCAGGCTTGTCGGCGAGCATCTGCTTCAGCTCGCGCGCCGCATCGCCGATGTAAACCGTCATCTGCACGAACAGATCGAAGTACTGCTCTTCCCTTGGGAGGAGATTTAGAATTCCCATTCAGCTTCGCCTCAACCGGTGAAATCGAGAAGCGCAATATAGCCGACCGAGTTCGGCGTTGTCCACGCAAGTTCAATCCCGGATCTTTCGCAGCGGACGACTGCCGCCACCTCCAGCAAAAACACTGATCGCGTCATATCTGCCTTGACACATGTAAGATTCGCCCGGTAGACTGGCGACATATTCGCACAGGCGAATGTGAATATCTGATTTTACATAAGAGGTGGAAACTGAAGATGTCTACGAATATTGAAGAGGCGGTGCGCGCGCGATA
>DASYTZ010000131.1:0-3291 GCA_036001745.1 Pyrinomonadaceae bacterium | reverse complement strand
CGCGGCCTGCGTGAGCTGCCAGGTCGCAAATCGATTCTGCTTATCTCTGACGGTTTTAGAATCTACAGTCAGGACGATCCGAACCGAAACTTCCGCACGGTGCAAAAACTGCAACGACTCATCGACGAAGCAGGCCGTGCGTCGGTGGTTATCTACACCATGAACGCCACGGGATTGCAGACGCTCGGCTTTACCGCTGCCGACGATCTGTCGGGCCGGGACACGCAACAAATGATGGACGCGATGGCGAGCCGCAGAAACGCAGCCTTCGAGACTCAGGAAGGTTTGGATTATCTGGCGCGCGAAACCGGTGGTATTCCGATTCGGAACACAAACGATTTAAGCGGCGGCATTCGGCGCGTGTTGGCCGATCAGAAGGGATACTACCTGATTGGCTATCGGCCCGATCAATCAACGTTTGATCTGCGCACGGGTCGTCGCAAGTTTCATCATCTGACGGTAAAAATCAAACGCCCTGGAAAATTCAACGTGCGCATGCGCCATGGCTTCTTTGGAATTAGCGACGAAGAGCGTCCCAAGCCGAAAACGCTGGGGGAACAACTCGTGGCTGCGTTGGTCTCGCCGTTTGGATCAACTGGAGTTCATTTGCAGTTGACTTCGCTCTTCTCAAACGATCCGAAGCTGGGCCCGATCATGCGCTCGCTGTTGTACATCGATGCGCACGACCTTACTTTTACCAAACAACCGGACGGTACTCACAAGACCGTCGTCGATGTATTGGCGATCAGCTTCGGGGACAACGGAGTTCCAATCGATCAAGTTGCCAAGACGTACCAGGTAACACTTTTGGATAAGGAATACGACCAAAAGATGAGAGAAGGCCTGGTCTACTACGTCACAGTGCCGATCAAAAAGCCGGGCGCCTACCAGTTGCGAATATCTCTGCGCGATTCGGCGACGGAGCGCATCGGTTCGGCCAGCCAGTTCATCGATGCTCCGGATATCAAGAAGAAGCGCGTGGCTTTGTCCGGAATTATCGTGCGCGGACAGACAAAAGCCAGTAAGCCGGGCGATGCCTCGGTAACACCACAAGGCGAAGGCAGCGAACAGGGCGACACTGAATCGGGGCCCGCGGTTCGCCACTTCAAACCAGGCATGGTCATGGCCTACGGCTACTTCATTTACAATGCGAAACTCGACAAAGCATCGTCGCGCCCGCAACTCACCACGCGCGTGCGCCTGTTTCATGATGGACAAGAACTTTTCGCCGGAAGAGAGATTCCCTTCGACATCAGTCAACAAACCGATTTGCAGAGGCTCGCCGCCGGCGGAGCGATTCAACTTGGCACAAACATGGCGCCCGGCGATTACGTCCTGCAACTTGTGGTGACGGACTTGCTCGCGGATCAAAAGCATCGCGTGGCGACCCAGTGGATCGATTTCCAGATCGTCAAGTGAGTTCCGGCCGTCGCATGCGCATCCTGCAAATTTGTTCGGCGCGGCACTTCGGAGGAGGCGAACGGCACTTTGTCAATCTGACCAACGGGCTGATCGAACGAGGACATGATGTTTATGTCGCCGCACCGCCGGATTCACCCATTCTTTCGGAATTGAAGAGAGGCGCCGAACGAAACATCTTCCACTTGTCTCACGTGAATGCAGTAAACGTCACGAAAGCTTTTGCGCTGCGCCGATTCGCGCGCGAGCACCAAATCGAAATTATCCATGCGCACATGGCGCGAGATTACCCACTCGCGGCGCTGGCGGTCGGCCGGGCGGGCACAGCACAGCTCGTGATCACGCGACACGTTCTTTTTCCGATGAGCGGCCTGCACCGGCTGACGCGACGGCGCGTGTCGCGGGTGATCGCGGTTTCGGAAAGTGTCGCAGCGAGCCTGCGCGCGCAAGGGATCTTCGACGATGGCCAAATCACCGTCGTGCGGAATGGCATAGACTTGTCGCGGTTTCGCGCGACGCCGCGCAAAGATCCTACTGCCCGGCTGCGCGTCGGAATCCTGGGCGAGCTTGCGCCGAACAAAGGTCAAATTGATTTTGTGCGGGCCGCGGAACTCGTCGCGGCCGAGAATCACAATGTGGAATTCATCATCGCCGGCAGCGATCAATCGCCGGATGGCCACTATGGGCGTCGGCTTAAACAATTAATCCAGGCGAGCGGTTTCAGTGAACGAATACAATTGATCGAATCGAAAATCGATGTGGCAGAGTTACTTTCGAGCCTCGATCTTCTGGTTTCAGCTTCGCGTTCGGAAGCATTTGGCTTGGCTATCGTCGAAGCGATGGCCTGCGGTGTTCCGGTCGTGGCGACGGCGACCGACGGCGCGCGCGAAATTATTGAAGACGATCGCACGGGCCGGGTGGTGAAGGTCAACGACGTCAACGAGCTTTCGGGGGCGATCTCGCATCTGCTCCGCGACGGTGACGAGCGCCGGCGTATTTCGCAAAACGCCCGGGCTATGGTTCGCGAACGCTTTTCTCTTGATCGTATGATTACGGAAACTGAGGCCGTCTATCGTGATGTACTTGATAACTGATGATCGTCCAGGAGTTTTACTCGGAATTGCTTTAAGGAGAAATCAGATGAAAGATGAAATAAACACATCACACCACATAGAGATGGACAGAGGGGATGTTGCCTATATAAGACTGCCCGGATTTGACAGGGGAGCGAAGGTATCGAAAACGGTCTCATTACGCGAGCTTGTGAAAGACCTTAAAGGAACTGACTTGGAGCTTGATTTCTCAGAAGACGGGGTCTTGATGGGAATCGAGATACTTGCCGATTGAAACAGTAAGAACGGGATTGATCTGTCACCAAAATCTGCCCTCATCGAGTACAGATCGCATCCAGCGCGACTCGCGCCGTTGGAACTCGTGCGCTAGAATGCCGTCTAACCATTCATGCCAACTGAGCGTCCTAATGACGAAGACAAGTCGCGGCGCACGCTGATTATCATCGTCGCTGTTATCGCTGCTGTTTTTATCGGCGGATTTTTCTATGTGTTGCTGCGAACCACGGCCACGCCTGAGCCACCAGCGAGATTGGAAGCGGCGATTCGCGCAGGTTCGCCGGAATTCGAGCAATACAAGCCGAAGATTCTTCTCGACAAGCCCGAAGCGACGCAATCGACAACCGCCTTGGGCGGATTTCAAATGACTTTGGAAACGACGGTCCGCAATTTTACCGGTCGCACGCTCAACGGACTCGAGCTGCGCGCCGCCGTGCTGAACAGTCAGGATCTCGCACTGAAGGACCGCACTGTCGTAGTCATCCCGACGAAGCAGCCGGAACTAGCAACGAACAAGACCATG
>DASYTZ010000130.1:0-5455 GCA_036001745.1 Pyrinomonadaceae bacterium | reverse complement strand
TAACGGAGCATCGCACATCCTACTGACGCGACCGATCGTAGTCAAAACCGGCGATTCGCCGCGCGATATAGCGCGACAACCACGATTGCAGAAACTGTCGCTGTCTGTATAATGCCGCTTCGCATTGGCCGCGGCTCGCTCGGTAAGTCTACTTGACCGCGACTTTCACAGGACGATTTCAACATGCCAGACGATTCAACTTCGAATACATCGGGTCCGCCGGCCGAAGACGCAAATGCTGCAAAGATTCGCGAGTCGATGGAAGCTATCGATTTGTCGAAATCGTTGTCAGAGCCAATTCGCCGCGCCATAGACGATTTACTAAAAGTTGCCGCCGATACGGTCGGCTCGGTCGATGCATCCGTGCTCGTCCGTGACGGGCGCGATGGTGGGCTGCGTTTCCTGGTCGCGGTCAGTGAACTTGAAGACGCGCTGTTAAAGATCCGAATTCCACCCGGGAAAGGCATTGCCGGTCTCGTGTTTTCCAGCAGCCAGCCAATGGCTGTAAACGACGTCAGCTCTGAAGGGTCGTTCTGGTCAGGAGCTGATGAAGCCGTCGGATTCAAAACAGTGACTCTTTTAGCGACGCCTTTGCGCTGCGGCAACGAGACCATTGGAGTGCTGGAATTCGTAAATCGCCCGGGCGAACCGCCATACCCACCCTTCACTCCCGAAGAGATGGACGACGCGGCAAAATTCGCGGACGCGATTGCTAGCCTGGTGGATTCGTACGAGCTGGCTCTGCTCGTCGAATCTCTGTTCACGCGTTCGCTGAAGACGGGCGGCGGAATCGGCGGTGACGACGTCACGCAATGGCTCAGCAGCCTTGAAGTCGCTCCTGAGCATCGCGACTTGGCGCTGCTCGCTGTCAGGTTGCGCGACATCGTCTCGCAAGGCGACACCGAACGGGAGATGTTACGCGACATTTTGGAGACGCTTGCGCGCTTTACCGACAAGCGTGCGTCCGGCAGCGCAGGTTACTTCAATTTCTAATCACATCCCAAGCAGGAGAGACAAAGATGGCGCAGTCTGAAACTGCTGTCCGTGCCAATAACAAAGTGATCGACCTGTGGTCTAACATTCAACCGGACTCGCTGTGGAAAGGCCGCACGGGCCGGGGCGTGAGAGTTGGCATTGTCGACAGCGGAATCGATACAAACCATCCGGCGTTGCAGGGAAAAATCAAAGCCTCATTCGAAGCAGTGAATGAAGGCGGCCAGATCGTTTTCAAGCCAGCCACATCCGGCGATCAAGCAGGTCACGGCACGGCGTGCGCCGGGATTATTACGAGCGTCGCGCCAGACGTCGAGATTACCAGCATCAAAGTTCTCGGGCCGACGGGTTCGGGCACGGGCGAGATGTTTCTGATGGGCGTTGACTTCGCGATCAAGCAGAAACTTCAAGTCGTGAACTTGTCGCTTGGCACCACCAAGCGCGACTTCTGGATGCCGATGCACGAGCTTCTCGATCGCGCGTATCGCGAGCGGGTGATGCTTGTCGCCGCCGCGAACAATCTACCGCAGCCAAGCTCACCCTCAATCTTTTCGTCTTCCTTGATTTCGGTAGTCAAAAGACCGGGCGGCGATCCATTCAATTTCGGTTTTCAATACGGCGAGGTCATCGAGCTGGTCGCTCCGGGAGTCCAGGTTGAAACTACCTGGCCGGGCGGCGGGTACCGCCAGCTCACCGGGAACAGTTTTGCGGCTCCGTACATCACCGGGATAATCGCCCTTCTGCAAGAGGCTTGGCCGGACCTGACGCCTTTCCAAATCAAGACAATTCTTTACGCCGTCGCCCAGCGGAACCAAGCCGCCGCGAACGCCGCCGCAACCCCGGCGTAGAGAGCAGAGCCTCCAACGCGCGGTGACCGCAGCTTCAACCGAAGCGCGCTAGCACTCTCCAGAAATTTCTGCTAAAATCCGCTTTCAAAATCACCCGATCCTCGGGAAAAGTTACAATTCAGGAGGTAGTTAGTAATTATGGCGACCACGATTCGTCCGTTACACGACCGCGTAATAATCAAGAGACTCGACGAACAAGAGCAGATGCGCGGCGGCATCATCATCCCTGATACGGCCAAGGAAAAGCCCCAGCAGGGCGAAGTAATCGCCGTCGGGGAAGGCAAGTTCCGCGAAGATGGCACGCGTCAGCCGCTCGATGTGAAGGCCGGCGACCGCGTTCTGTTCGGCAAGTACAGCGGCTCGGAAGTGAAGATTGACGACAACGAGTATCTGATCATGCGTGAGGACGAAATCCTCGGCGTGTTCACGACCACCGCAAAAGCGAAATCGGCCGGCAAATAGTTAGGGCAGTAGCCCGACCGTGAGGGAGGGCTTGTCAGAATCCCGACCCGTCGGGATAGCGGGCGGGCAAAAAGAAATTCAGGAGGCAAGAAGAAAAATGGCAGCAAAGATGGTAGTTCATAGCGAGCAGGCGCGCCGCGCGATCTTGGCGGGCGTGAATACGCTCGCTGAAGCAGTGAAAGTCACGTTGGGTCCGAAAGGCCGCAACGTAGTTCTGGACAAGAAATTCGGTTCGCCGACCATCACCAAAGACGGTGTGACGGTGGCGAAGGAAATCGAGCTGGAAGACAAGCTGGAAAATATCGGCGCGCAGATGGTGCGCGAAGTCGCTTCGAAAACTTCGGACGTTGCCGGTGACGGCACGACGACGGCGACCGTTTTGGCGCAGGCGATTTTTCGTGAAGGTTTGAAGACCGTCGCAGCCGGCGCGAACCCGATGGCGTTACAGCGCGGAATTCAAAAAGCGACCGAACGCGTGGTCGAAGAAATCAAGAGCATGTCGAAGCCAGTAAAGGGCGACGCCATTGCGCAGGTCGGCACGATCTCTGCGAATGGCGATAGCACAATCGGCGAGCTGATCGCCGAGGCGATGAACAAAGTCGGCAAAGACGGCGTCATCACGGTTGAAGAAGCCAAGACAATGCAGACCGAACTCGAAGTGGTCGAAGGCATGCAGTTCGATCGCGGCTATCTCAGCCCTTACTTCGTCACGAATCCGGATCGCATGGAAGCGGTACTTGAAGACGCGCTGATTCTGATTCACGAGAAGAAGATTACCGCGCTGCGCGATCTGCTTCCGTTGCTCGAGACGGTTGCTCGCGAAGGCAAGCCGCTCGTGATTATCGCGGAAGACGTCGAAGGCGAAGCGCTGGCTACGTTGGTCGTCAACAAACTCCGCGGGACGCTGAACGCTTGCGCTGTCAAGGCGCCGGGCTTCGGCGATCGGCGCAAGGCCATGCTCGAGGACATCGCGATTCTCACCAACGGCAAGGTGATCAGCGAGGATCTTGGCATCAAACTCGAGAACATCAAGATCGAAGACCTCGGCCGTGCGAAGCGAGTTGTCGTCGACAAAGACAACACCACGATCATCGAAGGCGCCGGCAGGACGGCAGACATCGAAGGTCGCGTAAAACAGATTCGCGCGCAAGTAGAAGAGACCACTTCCGATTACGATCGCGAGAAGCTGCAAGAGCGTCTGGCGAAACTGGTTGGCGGCGTCGCGGTGATCAAAGTTGGCGCGGCAACCGAAACGGAACTAAAAGAAAAGAAAGCTCGTGTTGAGGACGCCATGCACGCAACGCGCGCAGCCGTCGAAGAAGGGATTGTCCCGGGCGGTGGCGTCGCATTGCTGCGCGGCCAGCGCGCGCTCGACAATTTGAAGCTCGACGATTCGGACGAACAAATCGGCGTGCAGATCGTTCGCCGCGCGCTCGAAGAGCCGCTGCGCCAGATCGTGAACAACGCGGGTCACGAAGGCTCGATTGTTGTTGAGAAAGTTCGCGCTGAGAAGAACGTGAACTTCGGCTTCAATGCGGCGACTGACGAATACGGCGACCTCGTTAAGGCCGGCGTCATCGACCCGACGAAAGTCACGCGCACGGCGCTTCAGAACGCGGCGTCAATCGCCAGTCTGCTGCTGACGACCGAAGCCGTCATCGCTGAGGCTCCCGAAGACAAGAAGAAAGCCCCGCCAATGCCGGGTGGCGACATGGACTACTGAGGTCAGCAGGCAGTAGGCAGATGGGCGAGGGATCATTTCCCTCGCCCTTTTTTTGCGCTCCGTGGCGACGTCAATGAATACCGACTTGTTTCGACTTGCGAACTACGCGGAACGGTGTTTTGATTCGTCTGCTGCTAAAAGGCAGTTTGCGACGGAGATGACGGCCCAAAAATCTCGCCAACTTGAAAGGCAATTCGTGTTTGTCAGACGCTGGCGCCCGTACGCGTTCTTCGCCATTGCGCTGGCGCTAACGGCGGTCGGAGTGTCTGAGGCTATCTCGCAAAACCGCGAGAGTCGTTACGTGCGCCGCATGGCACAGACCATCACGAGCCAAGCGCAAGCGTCCGACACGATGTCGACCATCGTCGCTTTACGCGATTACCTGCGGTCGAACGTGAGCCGCAAATACTATCCCGCGGCGGGCCGGACGTTCCTGCGCGCAACCGCGGCCGAAGCGCTGCGTACCGGCAAGGGTCGTTGCGGCGAGTCAACCCGCGCATTCATTAACATGGCTGAATCGCTGGGCATTCACGCACAGAGGCTCTATCTCGAAGGACAGCGGGAGCACGTGGTGGCGCTCGTCAGGGTGGATGGACGTCAAATCATCGTGGATTCTGATGAAAGACCGTACTTTCAGGAACTGGAAGATTTCAGTCAGCTCGCGCAGCATCCCCAATTCAATTACTACTCTTCGATCAATGTGCACCGGCTGTTTCGGCGTGTACCGCTGCCGGCTAACACAGCCGGTTTGCGTGGGCTAAGTTATTTTCTGGAAAATCCGCACGCCCTGAAGGCGCTCTTCTGCTTTTCGCTGGTGAGTGCCGGCGTCGCGCTGGTTGTGCCGCGAACTGCGCGGCGGCGTTTGCGCGCGCGCCGCATGACAAATCGTCTGGTGACGGAGGGCATGCGCAGTGGTCCCTCTCCAGCTCTCGCCACAGTTGATCAGTAGTTACCGCGACAATCTTATTGTCTTTCAACACGTGAAAATTGAAGATGCTTACAACGCGTGGTCGGCGACCTACGATTCCGATCGGAACCGCACGCGTGACCTGGACCAGCAGGTCGCGCGAGAAGAGTTACAGAATTTGCGTTGTAACTCGGTCCTCGAGCTCGGTTGCGGCACCGGAAAGAACACCGCGCTGCTCGCGCAGATCGGTGGCCGTGTTCGCTCGCTGGATTTTTCAGCCGGGATGATCGAGAAGGCCTGGGCAAGGACCGATTCACCGAACGTTACCTTCGAGATTGCCGACATCACAAAGCGTTGGCCCAGCGACGATCAAGCTTTTGATCTGGTGGTGTGCAATCTCGTACTGGAGCATGTCGAGGATCTTGGATTCATTTTCGCCGAAGGTGCTCGCGTGTTGAGTACTGGCGGCCGCTGCTTCGTTTGCGAGCTTCACCCGTTTCGTCAATACCAGGGAACGCAGGC
>DASYTZ010000129.1:0-12033 GCA_036001745.1 Pyrinomonadaceae bacterium | reverse complement strand
CGAAATCTTCGGCTATTCGCACATGATGGCGGTCGCGGCTGAGTACCAAAACAAAGGCGTGGGCGCGCAGCTTAAGTGGGCACAGCGCGCGCGCGCTTTGTCCGAGGGCAGGGAATTCATCAAGTGGACTTTCGAGCCGGTGCGCGCCCGCAACGCGCATTTCAATTTGAACCGATTGGGCGTCGTCGTGCGCAGCTACGCCGTAAATTTTTACGGCACCGACTACGCGACCAATCCGTCAGAGCGCAGCGCGGGGCCGCTCGGGATGGACAGCGATCGTTTGTTCGCTTTTTGGGAGTTGCGCTCGCCGCGAGTTGAAGCTTTGGCGGAGGGCCGCGCGTTTTCGGTCGGTACGCCTGATGAAGTGATCGAGATTCCAAACGACTTCAGTGCGCTCCTGAAATCCGATCCCCCGGCGGCAAAGGCCGAAAGTTTGCGCATTCGCGAAGAGTTCTTGAAGGCTTTCGGCGCCGGACTTGTCTGCCGCGCTTTCGAACGTGACGAGCAGCGACCGAAGTATTTGTTGTATAGAGAAAAGTTTTAGCCACTGAGACACCGAGGCACAGAGAACAATCTAAATGGTTTCAGTTTCTCCGTGTCTCGGTGTCTCAGTGGCCAATTAGTCTTACGTGGCAAAGCAAAAATCGATCGAAAAACAGATTCAAGCCCTCCGCGACGAAATTCGCCGCCACGAAGACCTTTACTACCTCGAAGACAGTCCGGAAATCTCCGACCAGGAATACGACACATTAATTGAGAAACTGCGGAAGCTGGAAGATCAGCATCCGGAGTTGATCACGTCAGACAGTCCGACACAACGTGTTGGCGGCCGCCCAGCCGAAGGATTTCCCGAGTTTGTTCATCGCCGTCCGATGTTGTCGCTCGACAACAGCTATAGCATCGACGAGCTGCGCGCGTTCGACGCGCGTTGTCAAAAACTCGCGGGCGACCGTCCGATCGAATACGTTGCTGAACTGAAGATCGACGGTTTGTCGCTTTCGATTCACTACGAGAACGGAGTGTTCATGCGCGGCGTAACGCGAGGCGATGGATTTCGCGGCGAAGACGTCACGTCAAACGTGCGCACCATTCGCAGCATTCCTTTGAAGCTGCGCGATGAAGCAAAAACGGTCGCGCGTGAAATCGAGGTGCGCGGTGAAGCGTATCTGTCCCGCAAAGTTTTCGAAAAGATCAACCGCGAGCGCGAAGACGCAGACGAGCCGCGCTTTGCAAATCCGCGCAACGCGGCGGCGGGAACGCTCCGGCAACTGGATCCATCAATCACCTCGCGGCGGCGGCTGGGCATGTTTGCGTACGACGTGCTCGCCGGTGAACGGAAGGCTTTTGACACGCATTGGGAAGCGCTCAAATGGTTGGAGACTGCGGGCCTCCGCGTGAATCCGCATCACGCTCTGTGCGATTCGATCGAAGGCGTGATCGACTTCTGCAACGAAATGGAAGCGAAGCGTGAAGAGCTTGATTACGAAATCGACGGCGTGGTCGTGAAGATCAATTCCACCGCGATGCAGGAAGATTTTGGCGCCACCGGTAAAGCGCCGCGGTGGGCGGTCGCTTACAAATACCCCGCGCGGCAGGCAACGACGCGCGTGAATGAGATTCTGGTTTCGGTCGGACGCACCGGCGCGCTAACTCCAGTTGCGATGCTCGAGCCAGTGCCGCTCGGAGGGGTTACAGTTTCTCGATCGACGCTGCACAACGAAGACGAGATTCGGCGTCTGGGCCTGAAAATCGGCGATTGGGTTTTGATTGAACGCGGCGGCGATGTCATTCCGAAAGTTCTGAAGGTCATCGAATCCAAACGGACCGGCAAAGAAAAGCCGTTCAAGATGCCCACGGCGTGTCCCGTCTGCGGCGGGCGTGTTTCACGTCCTGAAGGCGAAGCGGTGTCGCGTTGCATTGCGGCTGATTGTCCGGCGCAATTGATTGGAAGGATTCTGCATTTCGCTTCTCGGCGCGCGATGCGCATTGAAGGTCTCGGTTTCGCGCTGGCCGATCAGTTGATCGAGAAAAAGCTGGTGCGCGATGTTGCCGATCTCTATAGCCTGACGCTCGACGATCTCGTTTCGCTCGAGCGCATGGCGAAAAAGTCGGCGACGAACGTCTTGAATCAGATCGAAGCAAGCAAGTCGCGCGATCTCTCGAGCTTGATTTACGGACTCGGCATCCGTCACGTCGGCGAGCGCACCGCGGGGATTCTGGCGCGCGAGTTTGGTTCGCTTGAGCGATTGTCCCGCGCATCCGTAGAGGAACTGGATGACGTCCACGAGATCGGGCTGACGATGGCTGAGAGCATTCACGATTGGTTCGCGGACGAGGGAAATGCACGACTCTGCGAGCGTCTGGCAGCGGCCGGAGTGCGAACACAGTTGGAGACGACCGCTGCCAAAGCTGATGAGCCGCAAGCGCTTGCCGGAAAGATTTTCGTCCTGACGGGCAGCTTGCCGACACTGACGCGCGACCAAGCGATGGCGATGATCGAATCTCGAGGTGGCCGCGTTACTTCATCGGTCAGCAAGAAAACTGATTTTGTGCTGGCCGGCGCCGAGCCCGGCTCAAAACTCGATAAAGCAAATCAGCTGGGCGTCAAAGTCATCGACGAAGACGAATTCAGGAAGGTACTTTCGTGAATCGCGTTTGCGCGTCACAGCGCGCGCGTCTAAACTGACCTCACATGCAAGCAACTGAACAGCAGGAAACCGAGCCGAAACTCGAATTGATCTACACGCTCTTGTGCGATGACGTGCGCCTGGAAGTCGGCAACAAACTGTCTTACATGGGGGTGTTCCAAAGCATTATTGTCCCGCAACTGCCGGTTTGGCTACCAAAGTTGGCGGTGGTGAATCACTGGCGCGGCAACGGCGTCCACCTTTCCGAAGTGAGAATCCTGATGCCGGATCGGCAGCAGGCACTGGTCGTCTCACAGCCTGCGCGATTCGAGATCAACCAGGGCTCGGCCGACAACATCAGCTTCTTTGTGAATGTGACTTTTCCGGTGGCTGGCGAGTACTGGGTGCAGACGCTGGTAGATTCGAATTTGTTCGAAGAGCGTGGGCTTTTGGTTTCAGATCAGCAATTAATCTCGGCTGACGAAGAAACTTCTGAAGCAGTCAATTGAGTGGCACAGACTTCAGGCTGTGGTTCAAAAGGGCAAAGCGAGTGTTCTAGAGAATCACAGACTGAAGTCTGTGCCACTACAGCAACTCGTAGGCCTTGATCTTGTAATTCAGGGTCGTGGTTCCTAATCCGAGAATCTTTGCCGCGCGTGCCTGATTCCCCTCGGCCAATTCCAAGGCTCGCTTGATCAGCTTGATTTCGAACCGTCGCACTTCTTCGAAAAAATCGATGCCGTGGTTCGGCCCAAGCGACTCGACAGTCGCCCGCGCCTCGGCCAGCTCAGTTTCATGCTCGAGCGCTGACGCCTCTTCCATCAACTCGGAAGCCATTTCGCGGATTTTCTTCAGACGTTGCGATGGTTGATGATTTCGGATGCGCGATGGAAGTCCGCGCAGATGACGTTTGTTTATGGACTCAATTAGTGCTGCTTTTGCTGTGCTCATGAAAACTCCGGCAAGACGTTATTTATATAGATCGTTGGCGTCCGGGGGCTGACGCTTACAAAGACGCACAAGTGGTTTCTCTGGTTCCAGATTTTTGAAGGTCCAGGCTCGGAAAAATGTTAATTGTTGTTAAGTTTGTATCACAAACCTCCCTTACGATTCGATGAAAGCAGTTTTGTCATGGCATCGAGGTCCTTCAAATTTGGTTTATTTCTTCTCGCTAATCTGAGTGCGCGTTGGCCAAGTACCGTGTACGTGCTGAGCGCTTCAGCCATTCCCGCCGCCCTAATTGCATCAAGATGTTTTTTTACGGTTTCGAAATCGCCGCGAACAAATGGCCCGGTCAATGCCTGCGCAACCGTTTTCTTCGCAAGATTCAGTGTCGCACTGTTCATCAACGGTACCAGGGCTTCTTGTGCAGTAGACGCTGATAATCCACAAGCCATTAACATCTCGATCGCGATATCAAAGAGCGCCACGATGTGTCCAGATGCCATCACGGCCGCAGCGTGGTAAAGCGGTTTCGATTCCGGGCCGATAGTGAAGCTTTTGCCACTGAGCTGGGTGACAAGCGTTCGGGCGAGTCGAACCGCTGGCGGGTCGCCTTCGATGCAAAAATGCACGTCACGAAAAATATCAGCCGCGGACTTGGTGTCGGCCACTGAAACCAGCGGATGCCACGATCCTACCGCGAATCCGAGGCGTTTCAACCGCGCCAGCGCTTCCGATGAAATCGCGCCGCTGGTGTGTAGCACGACTCGCGAAGACTCTCGGGACAGGCTGGAACCGTGTTTGCGAAACAGTTTCGCCAACTGTTTAGCTACTGTTTCAATCGCACCGTCAGGCGTCGCGATCAATATCAAGTCGCTTGCGAACAGACGGCCACAGGCGGCGGAGCTCAATTTCTGGATTTGGCGGCTGGTCAGCGGCAGAGTGCCTTTGTCTATCGCTGAGGCCGCCCGACGGGCCCTCGCCCGGTGCGATGCAACGACAACTTGGATTCGATGACCGGCACGGCGAAGCGCACGTCCCAAAGTCGTTCCCAGACGGCCCGCGCCAACTATCGATATTCGCAGTCTTTTGCTGTTCCTGGTTCGAAGGAAAGGGGAATCTGCGGCTCGAGATTTTCCTCGCGACCGTTTGGAAGTGGCCGGCATTTGCGTCTGCGACACTTGCTTGGTTTGGCTCCCGGACTTTAGCACGCCCCTCACAACGCGGCAATTTTGTGGTTTTTCTGCGCGGGTTGTCTATAATGCTGTCGTAGGCCACAAAGGCGCGCATCGAAAGAAACGTTTAGCCTTGCGCAACCCCGTTTTATGGCGCCGCATCCAAGCGATGCCCTAATTTTAAGCAGCGCCGATGCCTCGGGTGCTGTCCTGGCAGGAAGAATTCGGCCGCCCTAATTGCAAGCGGTCACCGAGAAATCGATTTCTCGGTATCTGGAGGAATAGAAATGAACCATCGCCTCTCTCGCGCCGTCATGGCTCTCGGCATTGCCGTTAGTCTTTGGATGACGAGCATCGCAGCAATGGCCGCGCCTCGGCAGGCTCAGGATCAGAAACCAGCATCGACGTCTCAGCAAAAAGATAAAGACAAGAGCGCGAAGACTGACCAGCCGGCGACGCCCCAGCCTACCAGCCAAAAGCCGCTGTCCGCCAACGAAGATCCGAACATGATTGGCAAGCGCAATATCAACAAAGGGATCTGGGGACGCATGGCCGGTGGCACAGAGAGCGAAGTGAAGTTGGGCCGGCAACTGGCCGCTGAAGTCGAACGAGAAGCAAAATTCGTCGACGATCCGATTATCACTGAATACGTAAATCGCGTCGGCCAGAATATCGTCCTTCATTCAGACGCCAAAATTCCGTTCACGATCAAAGTTATCGATTCCGACGAAGTAAACGCCTTTGCGCTTCCGGGCGGCTTTTTCTTTGTCAACAAAGGCTTGGTTCTGGCGGCGGATAACGAAGCCGAACTCGCCGGCGTCATGGCGCACGAGATCGCGCACGTGGCGGCGCGTCATGCGATGGAAAATCAACGCAAGATGCAGGTCATCGATTACGGCCTGCTCGCAGGCATTCTGCTCGGCGGAGGCGTTATCGGCAATGTGCTGTACAACGCCGGCGGTTTGATCGAAGGCCTCAGCTTTCTGAAGTTTTCCAGAGGCGCCGAGGAAGAGGCGGACAAACTTGGGGTTCAGTACATGTGGGCGGCCGGCTACGATCCAAACGCGATGGCGACGATGTTCGAAAAGCTGGAAGCCAAAAACAAAAAGAAACCAGGCACCATTGCGAAGCTTTTCGCGACGCATCCAGCGCCCCCAGATCGCCGCGCTTCAGCAATCGCGCTCGCCGCGCGTTTTCCTGAACGCGATGAATATGTCATCAGCAGTTCGGAATTTATGCGGGTGAGGAATCGGCTGCTGCGCTTGTCCAACGCGCGCGCGACTTCCGCTGGAGCCATTGCCGGCGCTGGCGATGACGGAACACCCGGGCGGCCAACGCTCAAGCGACGCCAGCCGACGCCGGACGATTCGACAACTACGAATCCGGATGGCACGCCGAAGCAGGACCCGAACAAGCCGGCGCCGCCGACATTGCGGAGAGAGCCGGGCGCGCAGCCATCGCCGACACCGCAACCTTAAGTCTGGACTACCTGCATTAGCGGGCGACGACCGTTGCCCGCTAATCGATCCACGAAGTTCGTTCTAATCTGACGCGAGTCTAACCCCGGAGGTCTCATGTCATTCGCAAACCTAATTCTGTTTCAGGCTGAAGGCGTAGTAGGCGGCTTTCTGCTGCTGTTTGTGCTCTTCGTCCTGGGCATCTTCCTGCTGATCGTAGCCGCCAAAACAATCAAGATTGTTCCGCAAGCGACCGTGATGTTGATTGAACGGCTTGGCCGGTTCAGTCGCGTCGCTTCGAGCGGCCTCAATATTATCGTGCCATTCTTTGATCGGCCGCGCGCGGTTTACTGGACGAATACGCGGCCAGGGCTGACCTCGATCGATCTGCGCGAACAGTACATCGACCTGCCGCCCCAGCCAGTCATCACCCGCGACAACGTGACGATTCACGTCGATTCAGTTGTGTACTGGCAAATCATCGATCCCATCAAAGCGGTCTACGAGATGAACGACCTGGTCGGCGGCATAGTGCAGTTGACCATTACCGGCATGCGCGCCGTGATGGGAGACATGGACCTGGATCACACTTTGTCACAGCGCGATCAAATCAACTCGAAGCTGCGCATCATTCTTGACGAAGCGACTGACAAATGGGGCGTGAAAGTCACGCGCGTAGACGTGAAGAACATCAATCCGCCGGAAGATGTCCGCGTCACGATGGAGAAGCAGATGACTGCCGAGCGCAATCGCCGCGCGTTGGTTTTGCAGGCTGAAGGTGAACGCCAGGCGGCGGTCACGCGCGCTGAGGGCGAGAAGCAAGCGGCGGTGACGCGGTCCGAAGGCGAAAAGCAATCTGCCATTCTGCAAGCGGAAGGGTTGGCGCAGGCGCGCTTGCGTCAAGCCGAAGCTGAATCGCAGGCGATTGCCCAGGTGGCCTCAGCGATGGCCGAACACGGCAATCCGGCGCAGTATCTGATCACTACGCGCTACATTGAAAGCTTGCGTGACATGACGAAGAGTAACAACGCGAAAGTGATCTTCATGCCGGTGGAAACCTCCACGATGCTTTCGGCCGTGGGCACGATCAAAGAGATGTTTGCCGAAACCGGGAAGACATCGTCCGACGATTCGAAGAATCAGCCACCGCCGCGACAGTTGCGATGATGTAGCGCAAATTGCCAATTTGCGTTACCCCCATGTAAAATCCTCCACTTAATTTGTGAACGAAACAGCTAACAGTGTGACTGGCGACGAACTCACGCGCCCCGATAAAGTCGAACAGCGCATCTTCCGCTCAATGATTATTGCCGCCGCGGTAGCCGTGCTGGTGAGCGCGATTGTCGCACCGTGGCGCGTCACGACGGGATTATTGCTGGGCGGGTCGCTGTCGCTCCTGAACTATCGTTGGCTGCACGGCTCAGTCGCGGCGCTCTTGAACGTGCAGGAAAGCGGCACAAAACCGCGCATGAACCTTTTGAGACATGCGTTGCGCTATCTCGTGGTCGGCTTTGCGGTGTTCGCGGCCTACGAGCTTCACATCATTTCTCTGCCGGCGACCATTGCGGGGCTTTGTTCATTCGTGGTCGCACTGTTTGTTGAAGCGTTCCGTCAGTTCTATTTCGCAATCATTCATCGAGAGGAATCCTTTTGATGTTCTTTCTGCTGCAACATGGCGAAGAGGCGGCGCACGCCGCAGAGCAGACACAGGAACACGCTGAACACGTGCCGCTTCTCGCCCAGATGGTGAATCACTATTTTGGCGAATGGGCGTACAGCTTCGAGATGAAGTACACGTACCCAAAGTGGAAGTGGCTGCTCGCGAAATTCGGCTCCACACCGGAAACCGTGTTCGGTCCATACACGCCTGAGAACGCCATCCCCTGGTATACGATCATGTTTATCCTGGCGTGCATCATCACAGTCGCGCTGGTTTGGATTCTGAAAGGCCGTCTGTCGGAAGATGAACCCGGTGGCGGTCAGCAGACGCTCGAAGCCGGCGTGCTGGCGATTCGCAGCATGTTGGAAGATATCGTCGGCCCGCATGGGTTGCAGTATTTTCCAGTCGTGATGACTTTCGCGGTTCTGATTCTGGTCTCAAACCTGATGGGGTTCTTTCCGCTGTTCATGACGCCCACGGCGGCGACCAGCGTCACGTTCGCGCTCGGCCTTTCTTCGTTTCTTTACTACAACTACATCGGTATCAAAGAGAACGGCATCTTCGGACACTTGAAACATCTTGCCGGGCCAATCTGGTGGATTGCGCCGCTCATCTTTTTCATTGAACTTATCAGTAACCTGATTCGTCCGTTCACGCTCGGCATACGTCTTTTCGCCAATATGTTTGCCGACGAGAAGGTACTCGACACGATTTCGCATCTCGTGCCCGGCGTGACTTACTGGGGCGTGCCTGTGGTGCTGATGCCCTTGAGTTTATTCGTCGCATTTATTCAGACATTTGTTTTCGTTTTGCTTTCGCAACTTTATATCAGCGAGGTCTCGCATCCACCGCATGACAGCCATCATCCGCATGAAGAAGACGGCATGGAGACTCTCGCGCCGGTTCTTACTTAAGGTTTCATAAACGCGTGTTCGAGCGATGCGGCGCCGCGCCGCACACGTTGGGCCGCCCGACAATTCGCGAACTGGAGACGCAGCAGCCAACTAATTACCAATCATGGTCTGTATCGCTGGAGCGCCGTTGTAAGAGGGGCGGTGGATACCGGATGCGGGCGAAATCATTCCGGCTGTCGCGACTTTCAGATTCGCTTCCTTATTTTGGAGAAAATGAAGATGAGAAAGATAGGTTTCCTTTTGATGGCAGCCGTCGCTGTGATGATCGCGGCGATGCCCGTGTTCGCGCAAGGCGACATCGCGGCCGCTGCGGCCAACAGTGCCAGCGGCGTGAAGGCGATTGCCGCCGGTGTTGGTTTTGCGATTGCCGTGTTCGGCGGCGCGCTTGGCCAGTCGCGCATTGGCGCGGCGGCTTGCGAAGGCGCGGCGCGTAATCCCGGCGCTGCCGGACGCATTCAGACAATGATGATTCTGGGCCTCGCGCTAATCGAATCACTCGTGCTGTTTGCTTTGCTGATCGTTTTCGTGAAGGTCTAACGACTCAATCACAAATCGATTGCGCGAAAAGCGAGCGGAGCCGTTGCGCCGCTCGCTTTTTTGGTATCCCACGCCTCTGGGTACGCACGCCTCCGGCGTGCCGCTTCACTGAGAGAGCATGGCGGAGGCGTGGGCACGCATCTTTGCCCGCCACACGCGCATCTGATAGGCTACGAAATCTCTCCGACGCGATAATCAAATGAAAGTTTGTCCCGTTTGCGACAGAAAATATCCTGACTCGATGACGCTGTGCTCGGCGGAAGCCGCTGTGCTTAAGCGGCTGGAAGATCCTCTCATCGGCCAAACACTCGCCGGGAAGTATCGCATCGACAAACTGATTAAGACGGGCGGCATGGGCTCTGTCTATCGCGGCAAGCACGTGCTGATGGACAAGACCGTCGCGATCAAAGTTCTGCGTCCATCGCTGGCGAGCGATGACGCAGTCGTCGCACGTTTTTCGCGCGAAGCAAAGGCCGCTTCGAGGATTTCACATCCGCATGCGGTGAGCGTTACGGATTTCGGCGAAGGCGAAAACGGCGTGGTGTTTCTGGTGATGGAATATCTCGATGGGCGGACGCTGAAAGAAGTGATCGGCGCAGAAGGTCCGTTGTCGCTCGATCGTGCGGTCGAGATTGTGCGTCAGGTCGCCGGTGCTTTGGACGCAGCACATGCGCAGGGCGTGATTCATCGCGATTTGAAGAGCGACAACATCATGCTGGTCCATCACAACGGTGACGAGTGGGCAAAAGTGCTCGATTTTGGGATTGCCAAGATTCGTCAGCCACCAGGGGGTGATGCTGAGATTACTCAGGCAAATCTCGTCGTCGGAACTCCTCAATACATGTCGCCTGAGCAATGCTCGCAGTCGGGAGCGTTGGACGCGCGTTCGGACGTGTACTCGCTGGGAATTATCGTTTACGAAATGCTGACCGGGCGAGTGCCGTTCGCGGGCGAATCCTCGACAGTGATCATGATGAAGCAGGTGCAGGATGCACCGCCTTCCGTTCTGTCGCTGCGCGCGGAACTTCCCACCGCAGTCGATGCGGTGATCAAACGGGCGCTGGCTAAACAGCCGATCGATCGCTTTCAATCAGCGGGAGAACTCTCATCAGAGTTCGCGAAAGCTGCGTCGCGCCAGGGCGAAGCCGAATCTGCGGCTGCGGTCATTGGAGCTCCGCAAACCGTTCCGAACCTACCGGTCGAGGCTCCGCCGGACGACGCAGACGAAGTTACCTTAGTCCGCCCGCGCGATGAAGTAACGCAGGTGCAACTCCGCGATGTTCAACGCGTGCAGAGGCAACCAAGCCCGCCGCTGACCGTCGATCGATTCAATCCGTGGAGAGTCATGGTGCCTGCGGCCATCGTGCTGATCGCGGTGTTTGCGGTAGTTTTTTTATTGACTCGCGGCAGCGGTCAGGTAGATCAGACGCAGGGACAGCCGGCACTCACTGCGGACCCAAACAGTCAGCCGGTGCAACCTTACGGTTCGCCCACCGGCCAGGGTGAAAACGATATTCATTCCGTCAACGTGCCTAGCCCCACGCCCGCTAGTACGCGGCCGGTGGAAAAACCTACCGAAGTTCCAGCAACCGTCACCGGAAATTTTGCCAGCAACGAAAACACGAACAGAGGCAATCGAAACTCGAATCAGTCAGTCCGTCCGACACCCGAACCCAGCGAGCCTCCGCCGCCACCGAACCCTTCTCCGACAGTCCGAACAGTGCCGAAAGCGACGCCTCCAGAATCGAGCCCCAGTCCGAAACGGTAACAAGAGCTTAGGTCGTTTTTTTGATGATTGCCTGCTCGATTAGGGTAAGGAGTGTCGCCGACTCTGAAATTTCCACTTCAATCTCGGCGACGTAGCAGGGCAGGTCGAATCGCAGCGATTGCAGCTTCACGGCATCTTTCGCGGTGGTGATAAGCGCCTGTGCGCCGTTGGTTGTGGCTTGTTGCGTCAGCCGGTCAACGTCGGACTGCGAATAATTATGATGGTCGCGGAATGCGGTCTGATGTGTTACTTCAAATGCAGCCTCACGTAATTGGTCGAAGAATGCTTGTGCGTTTCCGATGGCGCAGAAAGCCGCGAGCGGTTGGTTTAGCTGTTCCGTTTCGCGCGCACCGTCCGTCAAACCGAGACTGCGGATTTGTCGAATGACTGTTCGTGATTGGAGAATCGGCGCGGTCGTGACTTTCCGAATTCGATCAATCAATTCGGGTGCGGTCTTCTCGGAAACTCTCGTTACCACGAGGCAATCGGCGCGGCTCAAACTCTCAACCGGTTCGCGCAAAATCCCCGCGGGCAAGAGCCAGCCATTGCCGAACGGATTCATCGCGTCGATCGTAACGATGTCCAAATCGCGTGCAACACGTCGATGCTGAAAGCCGTCATCAAGAATCAGCACGTCGCTCTTGAGACCTTCGCTGGCCCATTTTGCTGCGGACACACGATCAGCGTCACAAACGATGACGGCTTTTCCGAGCAACGACCAGGCGAGCATCATGGCTTCATCGCCTGATCGGGCTATGTCACAGAGAATCTTTTCGCCATCGGTGACGACGATGCGCTGATTGGGATTTTCCCGACCGTAACCACGCGTGATGATACAGACTCGACGGCCGCCGTCAGCGAGGCGGCGCGCCAGCCACTGCACCAGAGGCGTCTTGCCCGTTCCACCCACCGTAATGTTGCCGACGCTGATAACTGGCGCGGAAACGCGATGC
>DASYTZ010000128.1:0-3665 GCA_036001745.1 Pyrinomonadaceae bacterium | reverse complement strand
TCATCACCCAGGAACGGATGAAACATGCCGATTGAATTCGATCCACCGCCGACACAGGCAATCAGGCAGTCAGGCAACCGATTTTCTTTCTCAAGAACCTGCACGCGTGTCTCACGTCCAATCACGCTTTGAAAGTCCCGCACCATCAAAGGATATGGATGCGGGCCGAGCGCACTGCCGAGCAGGTAGTAACTGTCGGCAACGTTCGTCACCCAGTCGCGCAGCGCTTCATTGATTGCATCCTTCAACGTCCGCGAACCGGCATCGACCTCGCGGACTTCGGCGCCGAGTAGCTGCATACGAAAGACGTTCAGTGCCTGCCGCTTCATGTCTTCCGCGCCCATGTAAACCACGCATTGCAAACCAAACAGTGCACAGACGGTCGCCGTCGCCACGCCGTGCTGGCCCGCTCCGGTTTCGGCGATGATGCGCTGCTTCTTCATGCGCCGTGCCAACAAAATCTGTCCCAGCGTGTTGTTAATTTTGTGCGCGCCGGTGTGGAGCAGGTCTTCGCGCTTTAGATAAATGCGCGCGCCACCGCAGCGTTCAGTCAAACGACTCGCGAAGAATAGAGGCGTCGGACGCCCCGCGTAATCGCGCAGCAACCGATCAAGTTCACTACAAAAAGTCTCATCCGCGCGTGCTGATTCGTACGCCGCAGTCAATTCCTCCAGCGGCGCCATCAAAGTCTCAGGCACAAACCGGCCGCCGTACGGACCCCAGTGGCCGAGAGAATCAGGTTGTGTGATTGGCTTCATGGACAAAAAGTATAGAGGCTAGAGGCTAGAGGTCAGTTGAAGATTACAGTTACAGTCAATTAGTTGGGGCCACGATCGCTGACCTTCCGACTTCCAGCCTCTAGCCTCTAACCTCTATCCTCTGAGTTACGGACTCTTATTGATCTTATGCGTCGAGCGCACACGTCCCGGTGACTGCGAGCCGCGCGAGTCATCCACAACGACGCGATTTTCGCGCCGATACATCGTTAAGCGATTTCCGTCGGTTGTGCCCTGCTCAGCGTCTTCGACGTGTGCAGGATTTCCCTTCAAAACCGCAACTTCATCCGCCGCCGTGTATTGGCACCAATCGCCGGTGCCACGTTTGCCCGGCTGAATCAGGACCACGTCGCGCTGCGCAATCACTCTCTCCAACTCATTGACATCCTTTTGCAGATAGACATCGGCCACGGCAGAAGTCATCCGATCGGCTCCCTGCTTGATGTCCACGTTTGTTTCGTAATGCAGCAGCCGATCGGGATCGGAATAACGCAGATACTCGGCGGTCGCGAAAACCGGCACGACGTTCATCGAGTTTCCTGTCTTCTGCTTCGCCTGATACAGCGCGGTCTGCACGTGGCCGCGCGCCTCCATCCGCTTGTCTTCGCGGAAAAGAGTAATCACGTCGCCGCGCACAAAGTTGTCGTCCTGCCACATGCGGCCGTTGCCGGTGTAAGTCGCGACACCAGTGTCGTGATCGATCTCCGCGCGATCAGCGAGCAGATAAACCGGACTCTTCACTTTGCGAAAGGGCGCCGCGCCGTTCGTCCGTTCCTGACTGTAGTAGGTTGTCTGCACTTTGCCACGACAGTAAGAAGTGTGCGTCGCATTGTTCGAATCGATCTCGCCGGCCTTCGTGCGCGCGCGCGAGTCCCAAACCGTCGGCTCACCACCGCGCAGCCGCACCGTCTCGTCCGACGCCGTGTAAGAAGCCACTGCCGCAACTCCATTTCGGTCCAACTCATTGAATTTCGCGTCGCCGGTAGCGTCAATCTTTTCTACATCCTGCGTCTCGCGCACAAACGCCGCCGACATTTTTTGCGAGTTAATGGTGCGCGTCCCGCGCTTGTCGGTTGGCTGATACGGTTCTATGACTGCTTTTGCCCCGCCTGTGGCAAGACAGTTGCGCGCGATGTTTCCCGATTCAAAAAAGTCACAGTCGAAACGCGCGGCCGTCAGGGTTTTCTTGTCTGCGTTGGCCGTCTTCTGTACCGGCTCGACATACAACTCAGCGTTCCCGCTTGCTTCAGCCTTCTCGACGTCTTTGCCTTTCAACCGCCACGTCAACTTGATGGCGTCCGCGGTAAGCCGCTTGCTCGCGGCGCGCGGATTGTTCGCACGCGATTTAGGCGCGGAAAGACTCACAACGGAACGACCGTCTGCTTTCATCTCTTTGATGACGCTGCGATCGCCCTGCGGCTGAAAACTAATGTCGAGCGTCGTCGCGCCCGCAAGCTGCATGTCTGAATCTGCATTCAGAGTTTGCGCGCGGATGTCGCGTGCGGCGTACGCCCGTTGCAACTGCTGATTCGCATCCAGGTAGAAATCGATATCGATCGCGTGCGCTTCAGCGGCGTGACCTTCGTCCATCGAACGCAGGTAAGAGTTGCCGCGCATCTCGAGCTTCTGCAACTTCTTCTGCTCAGTAACGTGCGCAGTCAGGGTATCGCCGCTCATGATGTCCTGATCCTGCTCGGCGGTCGCGCCGCCGGAAAAACTCAGACGCATCGAGGCTTGCTCGAACACGGCCTGCCGCGAATGAATTGTCACCGGCTTCGCGCGCGGGCCTTTCACGTTCGCGTCTTTGAGAGCCTCAGGGGCGACTATGATCTCAACGTCGTTGCGCAGCTCAAGTCGCTTGTTCTTGTCATCGACCAGCGCGCCGGTGGCCTTTCCGGAAATGTTCTCACGCTCGAATGTAATCGCAGACGATGTCTCGGCCACTTCTTTGTCCTGGTGGTAAACCAACGCATCGGTCTTTACCCTCAGCGCTTCATGCGTCTCGATTTGGACGTTCCCGTTGAATTGCAGCAAGCCATTTTTCTGATCGTAAAGTGATCGGTCGGCGACGATCTGATCCGGCTTGTCGCCAGCGGGCGGAAAAACCTGAAGGTTCACCTGCTCGAGCTCGTGATGCCCGTCGGCGTAAGTGACATCGCGTGCGGCGCGCAGCCAAAGGTAAAGCCGATTCTCTTTCGTGATGCGTTGCTCGTAGCCATTGATGACGCCGGTGACTTCTTTTGAAAGTGCGGGCGATTCCGACCTGAGGCGAAACGGCTGATGGTTGCGCATCTTGTAATAAGACACGCCGACGAAAATCGTTCCCGCAATCAAGAGAAACAGCGCCAACGCGCGCGCGATCGCCGGCACGCGCGCGCGCAGGTCCACGGCGCTAATTCGTCTTTTGCGAGTTACAACCTGCATAGAGCTTTAGCCACAGATAGACACAGATTGACACTGATAGAGCAAATGATTTTCAGATCTGTGCATATCCGTGTTCATCTGTGGCTCATTCCTTCGAAACGCGCATGTCACGCACATTCAACTGCAATCTGATGTCTCCCATCCACGGCTGCGCCTCAAGTTCATATGCGAGATCGATGCGCTGATTCGGCTGAGACTTGACGTCCGTTTCTTCCAATCCGCGCCACCAAATAGCCTCAAGCGGCCGATGGTTTTCGCCGGCGACGCGAAACTTTAGATGCTGCTCCTTGATTATCTGCGGCTCGCCCAGCACTCGCAGGTTTCGCGTCACAAAAACCGGCCGCGGATTGCCCGCGCCAAATGGCTCAAGCAAACGCAAATCCTGCGAGAGTTGAAAGCTCAAATCAGGCGCGGCGACTTCCGCATCAATCGATATCGCCGGCGTCAAGTCATCTTCAGTCAAAC
>DASYTZ010000127.1:0-1507 GCA_036001745.1 Pyrinomonadaceae bacterium | reverse complement strand
CTGATGATGCTTGAACGCGCGGCGCGGCCGTCGTTGAGTCTGCAGCGTCACCCGATGCGGTTTGCAGTTTTCGAAAGATCGAATTCGCGCGCACGGCTGCATACTGGCAATAAGGGCCGGTCTCGCCTTCGAACGAAAGAGCTTCTTTAAAATCGAACGCGATCACAGAGTTGCGCGTGAACTTCAACAGGAAGTAACGCAGCGCGCCGACGGCAATCGCGTGTGCTGTCTCGCGCTGTTCGTTCTCGCCGAGATCAGGATGACGCGATTTCACTTCGGTAAGCGCGTCGGCCTCCAAACGATTGATAAGATCATCTGCCTTCACGCCCAGGCCTTTGCGGCCGCTCATCTCGATGTAGGGCCGCTTTCGATCCTCTTCAGACAATTCAATGCCGAGTTCTTCGCACGCCGCAGGTGACAGGGCGACCATCTCGTAAGACAGATGCACGCTTGCTTCCTCGCCCAACTCCGGCACGATTGCGGCCACGCCGTGTTTCACAATCTCCTGCGGATAGGACTGCCGCGAATCGATCACGTTGTAAACAATCGCGCCGCCGCCGAAATTTGGCCGCGGCACTTCCGGAAGTCTTTCGGCGTTCGGTTCGGTCGTTGTGATCCAAACGACGTGCTGGTCCGGATATTCTCGGAACGGCTTGTAATTGAAATCGAGACCCAGTTGCCCCAGCTTCCAAAGCTGATAGGCGATGTCTTTGCCCGTGTAGGTTACGGTTCCATTTGAGCGCACGATGATCTTGTCGGATTCATGCTCGTCAGTTCCGGTGTGCGATTCGAATGGCATCACCCAGCATCCGCGGTTGCGTCCCTCGCTCGCGAAATGAATGGCGCCGCGCTCTTTCATTAACTGAAACGCGCGCTCCCAGAAGTGCAGGTGAAGAATCTCAGACTCGCGCGCCAACAGATCGTACCGGATGCCCAGCCGTTCCATCGTGTCAAGAATGCATTCGACATTGCGCGTCGCGACGTAATCCGCCAGTTCAGCCGTCGGATTGTTTCCTCCTTCGATGGCGTGAAGAATTTCAGCGCGCAGCTTCAGCTTCTCGGGATTCTGCTCGGTGTCGGGACTGCCGTCGCGATAGAACAGACCGACGAGCGTGTACAGGTCCCAACAGTAATAATCGAAAGGCCGGTCAGTGGGCAGTGAACGGTCGAGCGCCTTGATGTCGTCGAGCGTCATCTTTTCGATGTGAATAAATCCGACGACGACATCCGCGACTTGTACTCCGGTGTTGTCGATGTAGTTCTGCACTTCCACGCGATTGCCCGAGGACTGAAGAATCCTTACGAAAGTATCGCCGATAACCGAGTTCCGTACATGTCCGATGTGCGCGGCTTTGTTGGGGTTGATGCTGGTATGCTCGACCATCAGTTTTCGAGCCTGCGGAGCCTCGCCAACTAGCGCGGTTCCGTCGATTTCTTTCGCCGCTCCCGCGCCCGATAACGCTGTCAACATACGCGCGCGATCGAAAAAGACGTTGAGGTAACCGGC
>DASYTZ010000126.1:0-9066 GCA_036001745.1 Pyrinomonadaceae bacterium | reverse complement strand
GCGTTGTAAGCCGCGGCGACGTATTCGATCCTCCCGTACTTGTCGATTTGATCCTTGAAATAGGCTGTGCCGAGTTGAATGTTCAGGCGCGGCTCGAATAGCGACTCCATCGTAATCGCGCGATCGACGCCAACCGTTCGCGCGGTTCGTACCGCCGTCGGCACGATCAACTGCATCAGCCCATAAGCGCGGGCCGGCGAGACAGCACGCGGATTGAAAACCGTTTCCTGTCGAATTAATCCGGCGACTTGATAAGGATCGAGTCCGCGCGCGCGCGCCTCCTGCTTGATGATGTCCCAGTACTGAAGCGGATAGAAGACGTCCCATTCGTCTGGCCGCATCTCTTCGGGCTTCATCTGCGAGTAATCGGGATAGCTGCGTTTCAGATAATTCAGCGCCTGCACATTGTCGTTTCGCGCGCGATAGATTTTCGCGATCGCGAGATTCACGCGCGGACTGTTTGGCGCAACGGCGGCGGCCGCGTTCAATTCTTCCAGCGACCAATCGTCAGTGCCGACGATGGCGAGCTGATCGGCTTTCGCGATTCGTTCGTCTTCAGCTTGCCCTGCCGTTTCTTCGGCGACGGTGACGGTTCTTAAGTTCTCAACTGCGCGCAGGACTTGAGGGTCAGGTGGCGTCGCTTTCAGAGGCACGCCAGTCCTGCCCATGTCCTCTAAACGCTGCTTTGCGAGATAGCCGTACCAGTTCGCATCGTAACGCGCGAGCAAGCCTTGATAGATCGCGCGCGCCGCGCTGAGTTTGCCGGCGCGCTCGCTGTCGCGCGCCGCCCAGTAAGCAGCCTTGCCACGGAAGTCCGTGTTGTTGCCTGCGTAGGTGGCCACGTGTTCAATTAATAGCCGCGATGATTCAGCGATGTTTTTCGCGTCATGCGCTTGCCACGCGATGTAAAACTGCGCGGGCGTGACTTCAGGGTTGCCGGGAAAAAAGTTCACCGCGGCGCGATAGAAGTAGCTGGCGTTCACATCGTCTTTTGCTTCCTCGGCCCGCTGACCGAGTTGCACGAGCGTGCGCATGGTCGCAGTCGCCTTTGGAAACAGCCGCTCCATCTCGTTCGCGACATTTCGCGCGTCCGCCCACTGCTTCGCACGGCCATAAGCCACGGCCAGCCCCATCATCGCCATGACGCGCTCTTCGCTGGGAATCTGATTCAAAGCCGCGACTGCTTCGGGGAATCTGCGGGCATTGGCTGCGGCGATTACTCGGAATGCTCGGGTGTCTCTGGTCGCAGCCGCAGGAAATCGGGTCAGCGCATCGGTAAAAGCGTCATAGGCTTCAGACGAGCGCTGTGCTGAGAAAAGTTCCATCGCGCGGCGGTTCGCTTCCTCGGCATTCGCCGGCGCAGTGCTCGATCCCAACCGCGCGATCGCCGTCCCAGCTTCGGCGGCTTCCGGCGATGCCGGAGCGACGAAATAAACGCGACGATAGTTTGCCAGCGCGCGCGTCGAATCGCCGGCTTGTTCGTAGGCCTTTGCCGTCAAAAGCAACGCCGCCGCGTCATCTTTCGCGATCAGCGGCTTGAGCGTCACGGGTACGGCCGCGGTTTGCCCATCCTGCATCAGCATCTGCGCGCCACGCAGCATGGCTTCGCGCGCGCGCAACGAATTCGGAAAATCGCGCGCGAGTTTTTCGTAGGCCGCGCGCGCTTCGACGCGGCGATTCGCTTGTTCGAGTGCGTTCCCGCGCATCCACAGTGCGTAATCACCGATCGTCGTGTAATTGGCGAACGCTCGCGAATCGAGCAGCGCCGCCGCGCCCGCATAATCGTTCGCCTTCAGCTTAATCCGCGCGTGAACGATCTTCGCGAGCGACCCTGCGGTCGTGCGCGGAAAATCATTTTCAATGCGCGCGACCGCGTCTTCCCCCGGCAGCACGCCGCCACGCGTCAGCGAGCGCAGAGTTTCGCGCGCCTTCAGTTCCTGGGGCGTCTGCTGCAAACTCTGGCAGCTTGTAATCAAAAACAGCGGCGCGACGACAGCGAGAATGGTGCTCAGGCTCATCAGAAAAAATGCGAAGCGATATTTGCGAACATGAATCATAGCAGTATTAGATGCGAGCTATGCGCGGGGACAGGCGGCTATCTTAGCACGGGTTTAGAGCGGCAACTTTAGTCATCTCACACCTTTCATTAGCCCCAATCCCCAGTCACTTCGAGATGGCATATCGGGTACAATTCGCGTGATGCACCATTACCTCGATCTGGACAGTTGGCCGCGACGCAGCCTGTTCGAGTTCTACCGGAATTTCGACAAGCCTTATTTCAACGTTTGCACCCGGCTGGACGTGACCAACCTTCTCGCGGCACTGAGCTCGCGAAAGGGCATCAGCGTCACGCTCACTTATCATTATTTCGCTTTGCGCACCGCGAATGAGATCGAGCCGTTTCGATATCGACTGAGGCAGGGAAGAGTCGTGGTTCATGATGTGATTCACGGCGGTACCACGATCCTCTTGCCGGACGAGAGTTTTGGATTGGCATACTTCGAGTATGAACGCGACTTCGCAAAATTCCACGAAGCTGCGTCGCGCGCGGTCACCCAGGCATTGGAAGCAGGGGGTGGACTCAAGCTGGAAGATACTGATGATGACCGTTTGCACTTCACGACGCTGCCGTGGGTTTCGTTCACAAGTTTCTCGCATGCACGGAACTGGAGACGCGAAGAGTCGGCGACAAAAATCGCTTTCGGCAAGTTCGCGGAAGAAAACGGGCGCACGTGGCTGCCGATTTCCGTCGAAGTTCATCACGCATTGATGGACGGACTTCAGGTCGGGCGATTTCTGTCGCAGATGCAGGAGGCGCTGCTGAAACCGGAGGCCTATGTGGGGTTCAAGGCTTCATCACAAGCTTGATGCACTCGCCCTCTTTCTTGATGAGTGTTTCGTATTCCTGCCGCGTGTCGGACATGTTCTACCGCGCAGCTGAATTCTAAAACTATGCCCAGGGTCGCATTAGTCGAACCTGAAATCCCACAGAACACCGGGAACATTGCGCGTTTGTGCGCGGCGACGAACACGCCACTGCACATCGTCGGCGCGGCAGGCTTTAGGTTGGACGATCGCGCGGTGCGGCGCGCGGGTTTGGATTATTGGCCTGAGGTTGAGCTGACGCGGCATCGCGACCTTGATGAGCTGCGCGCGAGCCTGCGGCCCGCCCGATTCGTTTACTTCACCACCAAAGCCGAGCAGCCTTACTTCGATTGGCGATTTCAAGTAAACGATTGCCTCGTGTTCGGAAGAGAAACGCGGGGATTGCCGGAAGAGCTTTTGCGAAGTAACTGGGAGAACTGTGTGTCGATACCGATGCTGAATCCGAAAGTTCGCAGCCTGAATCTCGCCAACGCGGTCGCCATTGTCCTTTACGAAGCGCTGCGCCAGACCGAAGCTTTCAGTTCGTAGAAAAGCTTTTCACTCTTCGCTGGTCTCGTCATTCTCTTCTTCCTCGTCTTCGTACACTTCATATCCCGTCGCATCGTCGTAGTAATAATCTGACCGCTTCTCAGCGTCTGAGTCGTCCGGTGTGTTTTCGCGACCGCAATGCGGCGATGAGCTTTGCGAATCACGCGCGCTGTTGGATGATGACTTAGACATGACGTTTCGCCTTCCAAGAATTTACCCCATTACCGACATAACCGTCTCGGGATTGTCGCATGCGGAACAAGTCAGCCGCTTAATTGACGGTGGCGCAGCGCTCATTCAGTTGCGCGACAAACATAGTTCGCCAAAGGATTTTCTGCGCGAGGCCGAGGCGGCTTTGGAAATCGCCCGGCGAAATAACGTTCGCATCATCATCAACGACCGCGTCGATATCGCGCTGGCGCTCGATGCGGACGGAGTTCATTTAGGTCAGCCGGACATGCCGGTTGACGCTGCGCGAGCATTGCTCGGGCCAGAATCGATCATCGGCTTTTCCACGCACAACATAGCGCAGGTGGAACGTGCCAGCGCACTTCCGGTGAACTACATCGCCTTCGGTCCAATCTTCGACACTCACACAAAGAGCGATCATGAACCTGTCGTCGGCCTGGTTCAGTTGTCGGTGGCTAAACAAATCCTGCCCGAAACACCACTAGTCGCCATCGGCGGAATCGCAGGCGATAATTTCCTTGAGACGCTGCGCGCTGGCGCAGATTCGGTCGCAGTAATTTCACACTTGCTTTCGGAACCAGCCAAAATCGCGCAAAAACTCAAGCAAATGACGGCCCTTTCGCGTGGATAAACAATCGCAGGGTTAGTCAAACAATTTTTGCTTGCGTTTTGTCCGTGCCATCGGCGACAATGGATTGCCGCATTAAGCGGCCATTTTGGGTTTTCCTCACTCCGCCACCTTGAGTCTTTATAAAGTCTCAGTCATGGAGCGTCCTTCGGCATGAGCTTCTTCGATCTGCCGCCAATTATCGAGCGCATGTTGCTGGTCTCTGACAAGATCAGCGATTTGAATTTCTCTGTTGGTCAGCTACCGCAGGTCGAAATCAACGGAAAACTGACGCCGGTGCAACCGCTCGGGCTTCAGAAGCTGACGCCGTACCAAACTGAAATTATTGCGATGACGCTGCTGCATGACAATCCCGAGGCGGCTGAACGGTTGGTCAAAACCGGCACGGCCGACCTGAGTTACTCGCTGCCTTCGCGCGCCCGATTCCGTTGTAATATCTTTCAACAGCGCGGCGTGTATTCGATTGTGATGCGCGTGATTCCGACCGACATTCCCACGCTCAATTCGCTGCATCTTCCATCGCAGCTTGCCGAAATTGCGGAGCTGCGAAACGGACTGGTGCTCATCACCGGACCGACCGGCTCCGGAAAGAGTTCAACCCTCGCTGCAATCATCGACATCATTAACGAGACAAAGCACTACCATGTCGTGGCAATCGAAGATCCAATCGAGTATCTCCACACGCACAAGAACTCGACGATCAACCAACGAGAAGTTGGGCATGACACGAGAGATTTCCCGTCCGCCTTGCGCGCGGCGCTGCGCCAGGCACCGAAGGTAATCCTGATTGGGGAAATGCGCGACTATGAGACAACTGAGATCGCGCTCGAAGCTGCCGAGACTGGTCACCTGGTATTGTCAACGCTGCACACGATTGACGCTTCAAAAACCATCGACCGCATCATCGGTCTGTATCCGAAAAATGAAGAGCCGGTGATTCGCACGCGGCTGGCGCAAACTTTCCGATACATAGTTTCCCAGCGCCTGATACCCCGCGCCGATTTCCGCGGGCGAATGGCGGCGGTCGAGATTTTGCGCTCAACACCGCGCACGCGCGAATACATTGAAAACGGCGAAACGGAAGGCAAGTCACTTCTCGATGCAATGCGTGACGGCAAACTTGATGGCATGCAGGACTTCGATTCGGTCATCAAAGATCTAATCGAGCGCGGAGTTGTAGCCGTTGAAGATGGCCTGGCTTTCGCCACCAATCAAAACAATCTGTTGCTATCGCTCAAAGGTCTCACGTCTTCCGATGATTTCATTCGCACACAGACGGAAGGGCTGATAGCGAATCAAAGTTCGACAATGCCTCCGGCTTTCAGCCTGACTGACTAATCAACAATCACACTCATGCTGGTCATCTGCACACACTGCAAGGCGCGTCTGCAACTGGACGAAAGCAAAATTCCGCCGCATTCGTTTAAGTTACGCTGTCCGAAGTGTCAGGGCGGCATCGATGTGAAATCTTCCGCCACGCCCGACAATGACGCCGTCAATCGATCGTCATTACCGGCAGAGATGACGCCGCCGGCTTTGCAAACGTCGCCCTTCGAGCGGCCACCCGCCGCTGCGCCTTTCAAGCCAACTACGTCCGCTCCAGGCCCGGCGGAGGCGTCAGCGGCAAACGCAAATGAGGTAACGAAACTTCTTGCTGAGATCTTGCGCCAGAAGGAGATTGGTTTAGAAAAACCGGCCGCGAAGAAACGACCTGTCTGGGATCGCCGAAAGGCTTTGGTTTGCACTGAATCGGCGAGCAGCACTGAAATCGCGAATGGTCTGGTGGAAAGCGACTACGAAGTTTTCGTCGCGGAGAATACGGCGGAGGCGCTCGGCCGCATGCGCGAAGATCGAATTGATGTATTAATCCTCGACGCGAATTTTGACCCCCCGGAGCAGGGGTTTGCGTTCGTCATGAGGGAAGTCAAATTGTTGCGGCCTTCAGAACGTCGGCGGCTCTTTTTGATTTATCTGACGCCAAATGCACGCACCATGGATATGCACGCGGCGTTTTTGCACAACGCCAATCTCCTGGTGAATCCGTCAGATGTCGAGCGCTTGCCAGAGGCGTTGGAGGTTTCGCTACGCTATTACAACGAGCTGTATCGCGATCTTAATCGCGTGCTCGAAGTGTCTCCAATCTAACCTCGCCGAACACAACCCAGTTTGAGGAGCGAAGCACGCAGCAATGCGTGCTTTTGCATTTGGTTGAGGTAGAGCGATTCGTCGGATGAGCCTTTCGCTTGCAGGACATTCTTCGCAAGGTCCTTTTCGGATCGTTGCCATTTGCCGATGCCAGGAATCATGGCGAGGACCAGCGCGAGATCGTCGAAAAGTTTTGCGGTCGCTTCGTCTTTCCGTCGCCTTACTCCCAGCGTGCGCTGAACAAAAGCTGACGAACGTGCGCGCAACTTTGCTGGGTCGCTCCGGAACTCGCGGGCCATGCGACGCTGTACCGCCAGGCCGATGTTACGAGCTTCAAACCGATCCCATTCGCGCGATTGACGATCGCGAATGTCGAACAACATGTGACCCGACGCGAGTTTGCGGAGCATCGGCGCGCTCGTTCGATGACGTGGGTTCTTAGCCATCTTTCGCTCTTCGGCAAGCGTCAATTTCAGCAAATCGGGTTTGACCGGACGGAAACCGAGCTTGCGATAAAACCAAAAAGCGCCGGACTCGATCCCCTCTTCGTTCTCGTGTCCAATCTGGTATCGATCGATTGAGAAAACCGTAACGCCCAGCAGTTGCCGCATCAGCCTCAGAATGCGGGCGTAGAGCCACGCGGTCTCGCCGTCGCGAAAGGTGTAGTAGAGATTGAAACCGCTCTCCATCCGTTCGAAGAGGGATAGCCCTTCGAAGTAAGCGACTGGTACGCCGTTCTTGAAAATGATCGCGGCGTGATATGCGCGGAGCGGCAGCCGGTGCGCGGGAGGAACGCCGAAGACAAACGCTTCCGTGCTGCGGCCGAGATCGGCTTTCAGTACGCGCGACGGATCTCCGTGCGTGAAGCCGTGCAGTTCACGATACCGCACTGCAGAAGTTTCTCGGGCCAGGTCGAGAATCTTTTCACCTTCCGCGCGCGCGACTTTTTTCACAACGATCGGCGGCGAGTTGAGTTCGTTTGCCAGCGAAATGTCTCGCCGTCGAATCAGCGGCCGGTTGTGAAAGAAAACCTTGCGTACAGGCAATTTCATTCCTGTGCGCGAGGAGCGAATGCCAAACCGCCACGTCACGTGCAGCTTGAGCGATTCGTAGAGTTCGGCCTTTCTGCGATCGCCAGCGAGCAGCGATTCGAACCGCTCGATTATCCATGCTACTTCATTCTCTCGACCTCGCGCTGCGTCCAGCCACTCGCGATACGGCACGTGCGCCTCGACCATCGCATCTTCTTCGAGCAGCGGCAGAAACCGCGGCATCGTTGCGCCAAACTGTTCATCGTCTTCGAACCATTCCCAATCGAGCGAAACCTGATTCGGATATTTTGCGACCAGCCAACGCACAAGCGCATAGCTGAAATTGCTTGTAACGCTTGTGCCGGCGATTCCCGAAACTTCCGGATCGTCGAGCGAAGAGAGATCTAGGTCCTTTTCGTGGAGCTGCGAGGCGCGCTTTTCGACACGCCTCAGGATTGTTTCAACCTGTCGTAGAACTTGCGGGTTCGGCGGGTAAGCGCGAAGGAAAAGCAAGCGCTCGTGAAGTTGAATCAGGGATTGCGCATCACCAATGTTTGATAATGAGGGGAATTGCATGTGTCAGCAGTGTGACCGTTGCGTTACAGATGCCTGCGCATGAACATCGCGATCTTCCACGCGTCGATTGCTTTCCAAGGCAGCTCCGCGGTGGTGTAATGGCCGCAAGGCAGCCATACGACGTCGAGATCAATTCCCAGCCGCCGCACTTCGTCGATTACCTGGCGGGAAAGATCGACAGGAAACGTCAGATCGTATTTCGCCGCAATGAAGCGCATGGGCCGCGGCTTCATGTTCAGCAAACGCGGGATGAAAGGCACGGGGCTGATGGGTCGCCAAAACTCACGCAGCTCTTCGAGCGTCAGTTCCGTTTGAATTGCTTGCCGCACATGCTGGGTCGAGATTCCCTGCCACACAACATCAGCGAAGTAGCCGGACACGTGATTGAACACGCCGACGTCGATCGCCGGCTCGTGCGCAAAGGTCAGAAACGCCGTACACGAACCAATGCTCGTTCCCAAAACACCGACGCGCTCAAAGCCCTGCCGCTTCAGCCAGCGCACGGCGGCGCGCGCGTCCAGCACCGCCTGTCGCATTGATTGAATCGTGCGACCAATGTTTGAACTCACCAGATGCTCGGCGCGCTCAAGCTCCGGGGGCCGTCGTTCCTCGTGATACGGCAGCGTCAGGCGCAGCGCCGTCATGCCAAGTCCGTTGAAAATACGACAGGCTTCAACGTGGCTATTCGGCTGCGCATTCCACTGCGGCAGGATCAGCACGGCGGCGCGTGGCTTGTTCTTTCGTTCTCGCTTCGGCCTGAACAGCCGCGCTCGCGCGATGTTGTTTTCCGGGGAAGGCGTGCGAATGGTGCTTGTCCACGTGAGCACCGTCTCGTTCAAAGTGAAATCAGAAATCTCGGTCAACGCGTAAAACTTCTCGCTCGTCGCCATCGCGCGCGCGGTGTGTTGCGCCAAGACAGCCCGTGGGTCATCGCCGTTGACGTGCTCGGTGACGAACTCCAGACCCCACTCAAATGGCCGCACAACGCGATTGTTATCGCGTTTCGTGTGCGCCACCTCGCGCGCCCTCATCCACCTGCCGAACAAATCAGCCATGCTCGCTCAACGGCCTCAAAAATCCTTG
>DASYTZ010000125.1:0-7562 GCA_036001745.1 Pyrinomonadaceae bacterium | reverse complement strand
AAGGTTCGAATCAGCGGATGATCGGGTTCGACTGCGGCGCCGTGATCCAGTTCCGCGAGCGCCTGGTCGTAATCCCCCTGGTAAGTAAAGATGCGCGCGCGGTTGTAACTGGCCACGACTCGTTCAGCGGGATTCAACCGAATCATGCGATCGAAGTAGCGCAACGCGCGCTCGTATTCGCCATCGAGCCGCGCCATCACTCCGCTCGCAAAATGCACTCCCACATCGTTGGGCGCCTCGCGCCGCAAAGCTCTGACCGCTTCGCGGGCCTTCGCTTTCTCGCCGCGGCCCAGGTAGATGAAGACCATGTGCATGCGCGCTTCGAGCAAATGCGGATCGATCGCCAGTGCCTGGTCAAATGCACTTTCGGCTTGTTCGTGGTCGCCCGCCTCGCCGAAACCCTTCATGACGCGATTCGCGTAAGCGCTGCCGAGACCGCAGTGCGCCAAGGCAAACGATTCGTCGAGAGACACTGCGCGCTCGAAGTGGTCGATAGCCTCGTCCACATCTTTGCGCGCGATCGTGTGATAGATGTAGCGCCCCAGGCAATCGCGTCCACGCAAATACTCCTCGTAAGCTTCGGCGTTGGCGGTCTTCTGTTGCTCGAGTCGATCTTTCTCGTCCGACGTCAGCTCGAGACGCAGTCCTTCGCAAATCTCCTGCGTGATTGTGTCCTGCACGTTGATGATGTCGGTCGCGTCGGCGTCGATGCGATCGCTCCACAGCAGATCGCCCGAGTTGACGTCGACCAATTGTGCTGTCACGCGAATGCGGTCGCCGGCCCGCAAGAAACCGGCCGAGAGAACTGCCGAGACGCTCATCTCGCGCCCGGCCTGGCGCGGATCGACTTCCTTTGCCTGATACTTAACGATTTCGGACGAAGGCCGCACGACCAGAGAACGCACGCGCGCCAACTCAGTTATCACAGCATCAGCGAGAGAAAATTCGTAAAAGCTCGATTGCGGATCCTGGCTGACGTTCTTGAAAGGAAGGATGGCGACGCTCTTGCGCTCGTTCTCGCCGACGCTGGTTACGGGCGTTTCATGGGCCGGCCGGTCGGATGTCGAGGCGGGCTGCTGTGCCGTCTTCTCGCCCGTGATGCCGCGTAGCCAGCGCACCGCGCGACCCATGCGACTGGTTCCCGACAGATGCTTTGGGGCTATTGGCGTGATCGGTTCCGCGAACGCGACACCGGTGTCGACGTCACGAAGTATTTCGCGCAGCGCGTCACGCAATTTTTCGGCTTTCTGATATCGGTCCTTCGGGTTCTTTGCCAGAGCCCGATCGAGAATCGCCTGAAGCCGCGGCGGGGTCGGACTGGGCCGAGCTTGATCGAGCGGGGCCGGGTCTTCGTGCAGGACGGCATGACGGACATCGACGCTGGTCTTACCCTGGAAAGGCCACGTGCCGGTCAGCATTTCGTAGAGCAGCACGCCCGTTGAGAAGATGTCCGCGCGCGCATCGACACGTTCGCCACGCGCTTGTTCCGGAGCTGCGTACGTAGCAGTGCCGTAGGGAATGCCGACTTCAGTGAGATCGGTGTGATGAATGCCGCCGAGATCGTCGCTGTCCAAAAGTTTTGCCAGTCCGAAATCGAGAATCTTCACCTGACCCGTCGGCGTCACCATTATGTTGCCGGCTTTGATGTCGCGGTGGACGATGCCGCGTGAGTGCGCGGCGGCCAAGGCGTCGGCGACCTGAATCGTGATCGAAAGGGCGCTGCGCAAATCGAGCGGCCGCCCGTTCACGAGCTCGCGCACGTTCTTGCCCTCGACGTATTGCATTGCGATGAAATGCACGTCGCCGATTTCATTGAGATCGAAAATGGTGCAGATGTTCGGGTGATCGAGCGCCGAGGCGAGACGCGCTTCGCGCTCAAAGCGTTTCCGGTTGGCTTCTTTAACGGTGAGTTCCGGGGGGAGAACCTTTATGACAACCGCGCGACCTAGTTTTGTATCGGTCGCTTTGTAAACTGTTCCCTGCCCACCGGCGCCAATCTTCTCGAGGATCCTATAGTTCCCAAGCTTTGCGCCGATCATTCTTTGGCATATTAAACGCCGATAGGGCGATGACTGCAAATGAAGTCAGTACCATTCGCGTTAGCGGATGGGTCAAACTCCAATCGGCGATGCATCTTGAATCCACTTGCTCACGCAAGTGGTACTGACTTCATCGCCGTCCGTGCGCGATCTTCTCAGCTTCAGGCAATCCGCGCAGCCGCAGCATCGAGATCACACCAAACAGCGGACCCGGCGCGAGAATTATGAAAGCGTAGCGCCAGCCCAACACCTTCTCGACGCGTGAGATCAATTCGATCGAGATCGTTGTTAAGAGAAACCCGAGGCATGTTTGAATCGTCAGCGCCGTGCCGATGTACTGCGGATCGCCGAGTTCCGTCACGCACGCCGAGAACTGCGCTGAATCCGCCACGACAGTCGCGCCCCAAACTGCGGCAATTGTTAAGAGCAGGATTGGGTGCGCACCAAAAGCAAAGCCGATCAGCAAACAGCAACTGCCGCTGATCGCCATCGCGCCCGACGTCACAATTGTGCGGCCAATTCGATCTGCGATCAGGCCCGCGATGGCACAGCCCAAAGCCCCGCAGCCGATCACGAGAAACGAAGAAACCTCAGCGAGGGCCGGATCGCTTTTTCGCAATGCGAGACTGGCGCGAATCATGAACGGAATCCACGTCCACATCGCGTACAGCTCCCACATGTGTCCGAAGTAACCGAAGTTGGCGAGTCGCACGCCGCGATTACGAAAAATCTTTCCGACTTGCTTCCAATCAAATCGCGCCGCCGGCAAAGCCAACGGACCATCGCCGACGAACAGAAGAACGATTAATCCGCCAATCACTGCCAGCAGCGATACAAACAGAACATTGTGTCGCCAGTTCTCGCTGCCGATGCCGTTCACGAGATAAGGTGTCGCTTTGCCAAGCGTCAGCGCGCCGACCAGCACGCCGAGGGCCAACCCTCGACGGTGGCGAAACCATGTCGCGAGAATCTTCATTGCCGGCGGATAGACGCCGGCCAGAAACATTCCGGTCAGAAAACGTAAGGCAATCGCGACGGCGACATTCCTCGCGAACAAACCGAAGGCGCTATTCACCAAAGCACCGGCGATTGCCGTCAGCGTGAATAGATGTCGTGGCCTAATAATGTCCGGAAGATTCAGAAGCGCGCTCAACAGAGTGCCGGCGACGAATCCGAGCTGCACTGAGAGCGTGAGCCAATTGGCTGCGCCTTCGCTCAGGTTCCACTCGCGCGCAAGCGACGGCACTACGGCGGAGCCGCTAAACCACAGCGACATGCCGAACAGTTCCGCGATGGCCAGCAACACGAGTGTGCGCCATCGATCCTGGGCGACGTTGTCAGCTAGAGAAGGGTTCGGGTGTGCCAAGGCATCGCATTTTAGCGCATGCCGGGGTTAGGCGACGGCTTCAATTTGCGAGTTCAGAATCTCGACCGGCAGCGGTGGCCGCGCCTGTTTGCGGCGCTTGTCTTCGTACATGCTGCGATCGGCGCGGGCTGTGACTTCTTCAATTGAAGTTTCATCAGGATCGAAGTGCACAACGCCGACACTAATGGACAGATGGTAGGGGAGTTTCGATTCTACATTGTGGAGCGCAAACCGATCACGTAAACGCTCTGTCAGCGAGTCAGCGGTTTCCTCTTTGCCAATCGCCGCCAGCACGACGAACTCGTCGCCACCAAGCCGGGCGACAATGTCAGACGTGCGGAACGTATCTTTGAGAATCTCGGCAGTCTTGACAATTGCGTTGTCGCCTTCCTGGTGCCCGAGCGAATCGTTGATCTGCTTCAAGCCGTCAAGATCGGCATACAAAACAACCGGCACCTTCTGATTGCGGCGAATGGCCGCCAGGTGTTGCTCAGTCACCGCCATGAATCCACGGCGGTTGTAAAGCCCGGTCAGCTCGTCAATCAGCGAAAGGTTCTGTAACGCGGCTTCCACGCGCTTGCGATCGGTGATGTCCTGGATCTGAAAGATGAAATGCACCGGCGTGTCATCGTCTTCGCGCACCAGCGAAACGTTATTCAACGCCCAGACTATCTTTCCCGATCGGTGAACGTAACGCTTTTCGACCTGGCAAGTCAGCGTCTCGCCTTGCATCAGGCGGTACAGGTTAGCGAGATCGTTATCGAGATCGTCATGGTACGTGACCAACTGAAAATTAGACGCGAGCAGCTCCTCTTCACTGTAGCCAATTAGATCGCACAGCGAGCGATTCACGCGCAGCCATGCTCCCTGCGGCGACACCAACGCCATGCCGATTGCCGCGTAATCAAACGCGTTGCGAAAATGCTCTTCAGTCTCGCGCAAGACCTTGCTGATACGTTCCTGTTCGGCGATGTGGCGATTGAGTTCTTCCACGTGCTGGCGCGCCTGTTCGGCTTGCGCTGACGCGCTGGCAACATTTTTCATGTACGTCCAGTAGGTGAAATAGACAATCGCGATGATCGGAATCGTCGAGACGAAAGCGAAGAAGCCAACATTGCCAATGAACCGCGCGATGAGCGCCGCCGCGGATGCGCCGGCAAAGTATGTGATCGAAGTCCACAAAAAATTCTTGCGCCACGTCGTCCAGATTGACGCTTCGGCCTTGAGCGCGGCGCCGGTCGCGACCAGCAGCGAATTACTGGCGTATTGGATGACGGCCATCGCGCAAATGGCCGCGACGTGATTTGTCGAGTACGCGTCGTGCCAGCTGACCGTCTCGCCAAAAAGAATCCGCAGAGACCAAACCGTGATAAAAGTCGAGAGAGCAGTCGCGCCGGCATTGAACAGATGAATCCGCGGTCGCTTGCTGATGCGCAAAGATGCGCAGACGGCTTCCGCGGTCGCCAGCGCGATTGCGGCTTCGCCGCCGAACAGAAGCAGGGTGAGAAAGATAAAAGTGTCCGAGACTGAGATGTGAGCCTTGACGCGCGGAATCTGAATGCTCAGTCGCGGCCCGACCAACACGGTTGCCAGCGCGAGAACGAAAAATCGCACGTCAACATCGGCCAGCGGAAAAGCGCGGAGCGAAAAGAGCAGCGCCGCTGTGCCCGTCACCATGACGAGCCAAATGTAGATTTGATTGAGTCGGGCGCGAGTCATTTTCACAGAAGGGCAGGCGGGGCGGGACTGACCCATCTCGCGTGTGGCAATGACCGTTCCGCAGGGTCACCCGCGATTTTCCTCAGAAAAATTGCGCTTTCGTGAGAGGCGGTCAAATCCGATCGGTCAGCCTGGCAATTCAAAGCTTTCAAAGTGACGGGTTGGCGAACCGCTGACGTTATCGATTTTGGAGGCGCTAACATCATAGGATAGAATTCAACGCCCGCGTGCGAAGGCCGCAAAGTCCGCGGCCTTTCTGAATCATCACGATGTTAGCAATACTCGCGAACGAAGTTATTCCATCAAAGTGTCTCGAATTCGGGACGAATTGTCCGACGCCACTGACCGGCAACGTGTGTGTTGACTCGCCGGGGTTCTGCGACATAGTCGATAAGACTGTCGCGAATATCAGTCCGCTCTATCAACTCGACGCGTTCGATTGGACAGTGCTGATCATTTATTTCGGCATTCTGACGGTACTGGCGATTTATGGCGTTTACCGCGTGAAGCAAGTCAGCGAGTTCTGGCGCTATGCGAAATTTCCGCCGAAACCCAAAGGCCAGTTTGCGGAAAGTGAGTTGCCGTTCGTGACCGTGCAGCTTCCGCTATTTAACGAGATGTATGTCGTCGAGCGGCTGGTCAAGGCGGTCACCGAAATTGACTATCCACGAGACCGCATCGAAATTCAGGTCCTCGACGATTCCACGGACGAGACAGTGAGGATCGCGCACACGACCGTGGCAAAATACGCGGCGCAAGGTTTCGACATTCACTACATTCATCGCGACGATCGCACCGGCTTCAAAGCGGGCGCGCTTGAGAATGGCATGAAGACCGCAAAAGGAAAGCTGATCGCAATCTTCGATGCGGACTTCGTGCCGAGTCCTGATTTCCTGCGCAAGCTGGTTCACTTCTTCACCGATCCAACCGTGGGCTGCGCGCAAATGCGCTGGGCGCACATCAACGGTTCGTACAATCTGCTGACACGCCTGCAAACGATTATGCTCGACGGGCATTTTGTGGTTGAGCAGACAACCCGGAATCGCACAGGTGGCTTTTTCAACTTCAATGGAACCGCAGGGATGTGGCGACGTGAAGCGATCGAGTTGAGCGGCGGTTGGCAGCACGACACACTGACCGAAGACACCGATCTCAGTTTTCGCGCGCAGTTGATGGGCTGGCGCTTCGTGTACCTGCTTGATGAAGAGGCACCCGCCGAAGTTCCCGTTGAGATCAACGCTTTCAAAGCGCAGCAGCGTCGGTGGGCAAAAGGCGTCCTGCAAGTCTGGTTCAAGCTGTACCGTCGCATTTGGCACGCTCCGTTGCCGCTGCGCGTGAAGCTCGAAATGTTCTTCCGCCTCACTGGCAATGTCAGTTATCCGCTGATGATCGTCGCCAGTTTCCTGCAGTTCCCACTGCTGCTGGTCCGTTACAACCAAGGTCTGTACCAACTGATGGTCTTGGATGTGCCGCTGCTTTTCTTTTCGACAGTTTCGGTCGTGCTGTTTTATGGCAGCGCCGTTTGGTATCTCGATCGTACACGCAAACGCCTGCTGCACCTTCCGCTGGTGATGGGATTGGGAATTGGCCTGGCGTTCTCAAACGCGCGCGCAGTTTTAGAGGCGTTCGCCGGCGTCAAATCAGACTTCGTGCGCACACCCAAGTATCGCGTGGAAAAGACTGACGACGAGTCGTGGAAGCGCAAGAAGTACAAACGCAAGCATGGCTGGTTGCCATTGCTTGAACTCAGTTTTGCGATTTACTTCGTGCTGGCGATCGCTTACGCGGTGAAGATGCACATGTGGGGTCCGATCATTTTCCTGCTGCTGTTTTGCTTCGGCTATGGCTACATGGGCACGATGAGCTTGCTGCAAACCGCCGGACTGAGTCGTCGCCGGACAACCCAACCGGCAACCGCCTCGAGCAATTAGAACTCATGCCGTCTTCCGTGGGCGTCCGCTGATCCACGCCACCAAAATCGAAATTACGTACAGCACCAGCATCGGCAGGGCGAACAGAAGCATGTTCGGAATGTCGTTGGTCGGCGAGATTACCGCGGCGAGGACCAAAATTACGATCACCGCGATGCGCCACGTCTTCACCATCCATCGCGCCGTCACCACGCCGATGCGCGCCAGCACATAAGTAATCGCCGGCATCTGGGCCACTAATCCCATTCCCAGCATCAGCAGGATAATGAAATCGAAGTAGTCGTCTGCCTTCAACAGCAAGCGGAAATCCTCACCTATCCCCAGGAGGTACTTCGCAGCGGGCGGAAAAATTACGTAGTAAGCAGTTGCAGCGCCAAGCACAAAAAAGACGCTCGACAGCGTGATGAACGGCGTCACGTATTTCCGTTCGTGTGGATAGAGACCGGGAGCAACGAAAGCCCAAATCTGCCAAAGAATGAACGGCACAGAGATCGCGATCGCGGTGTA
>DASYTZ010000124.1:0-9999 GCA_036001745.1 Pyrinomonadaceae bacterium | reverse complement strand
GCTTGGCCTGCTGGACGAGATTATCTCGGGAGCGTGGGGTCTGAAGCTGCCCGAGAACCGATCGTTCATTCAGGCGAGTGCGGCAAACCTTCTCTGGACACGTGACGAGAAGCGGGCGCGCAACCTGTTTTGGGAAGCACTCAACGGTCTCGGTCTGCAAACTGAAACCGTCGATGACGCGACGACGAAAGATCCGAAGGATCCAAAATCCAAAGGTGCTCCGGCGAAAACCGAAACCACCGAAAAGGCGCAGCGCCAATACTTTGAGACTTACACGGCGCGGCGAAATTTCCTGACAATGGTGGCGCGACGCGATCCGCAACTCGCGCTGGACATGTTGCGCGCGACCCGGCAGCCGCCCATCCAACAGACCAATCCAAACTTTCGCTTGCCGGATGAGAGTAACCTGGAGCAGGAAATTGCCAACGAGGCCGCGGCGCGCGATCCGAAAAGAGCCTTGCAAATTGGCCGCGAGAGTTTGGCGAAAGGGCTCACTTTCCAGGTGATAAACCTTCTGACTCGTTTGAATCAATTGAATCAGGAAATTGGGGCCGAATTTGCGGGCGACATCATCGACAAACTTCAGACGACGTCTCTAACTACCGACCCTGAGGCCTTCTGGATGGCCCTCAATCTGTTGGTGAGCGCCAGAACGCCAACAGCTAAATCCGAGAACGATGAGACGCCGAGTTTTGTCTGGCACCCACTCAAGCTCAGCGACGACCAAAAACGCGAACTGGTGGAGATGTTGACCGATGCCGTCCTGAGCGTTTCGACGAACCCTAACCAGGCGGGCAGTCTGTCTGAGATCATGCCGGAAATCGAAGCGTTTGCGTCTGATCGCGTCGCAAAAGTGAAAGCCAAACTCGCGCAGGTCACGAGCAAGCTGACCAACGAACAGCAGGATTGGAAAACGTACAACTCTCTTTTCAGAAATGCCACGCCGGAACAGATGATCAAGTCTGCCGGAACGATCGGCGACGAGCAACGCAATGAACTTTATCGCGAGGCCGTGATCCTCGCCGTGATGCGCAACCGCGCGGACGCGTTGCGCGAAGTCATCAACACTGAAGTCGAGGACGAGACACGACGCAAATCGCTAATCGATTCCCTCGATGCCGAGCAGGTAGCCGCGGCCGTCAATAGAGGCAAGGCCGATGACCTACAAAAGCTGCTGCCGCTGATTCGGCTCAAAGAGCAAAGGGCGACGGCGATGGCAGAGCTGGCGATTATGCTGGAAAAGAAAGGCCAGCATGAAGAAGCGTTGAAGCTGCTCGACGAGGCAGAGCCGTTGGTAAAAGTTGATTTCAACAGCGAGAGTAAATCGCAAGCACTGCTCGCGTTGATGCTTGCCTATGCGTTGGTGGATCCGGGAAAGGCATTCGCGATCATTGAACCAATCATCGATCGCGCTAATGACAACATCTCGAAGCTCTTGTTGTTGGACAAAATCGTCCGCAGCGGGGCCGTCAAGAACGGAGAGATAATAATGCTGTCGCCGGGCGTGCCGCTTGACTTCGCAATGTTTAAGTACGGGCCGGGCGTGGTCGCCCTGGCAAAGGCTGATTTCAATCGCACCAGAGCAGCGGCCGATCGCTTTCAGCGCAACGAACTAAAGCTGATGGCACGCCTGCTGATGGTTCATTCAATCCTGCGAAGTCTCGAGTTGTCGGACAAACCTCAACCAGGCACCGCTAATCTTCGATAGACCAATCCGATTCAGTCTCACGCACTTTGTTACCAGGACTGGAGACTTCTGCCGTGAGGTTTCCGGGCGCAAGAGGATATACTACTTGGCCAACGCCGGCGGATAATTCGTGGGGACTGCCAAATTAACAGATCAAAACGTCATCGTGCCCGACAGCAAGTACGCGCGCGTCGAGCGTGAGCGACGATATCTCTTGCGTGATTTGCCGGAAGGACTGGCGCGGACTGATCCACATCGGCAAATCACCGACAATTACATCACGGGAACGCGGTTGCGGATTCGCAGGGTCCGTGACCCCAAGACGAACAAGTGGACGGTGAAATTCACGCAGAAATTTGCGCCTGACGCGGCGGATCTTTCGCGCACCGTCATCACGAACATTTACCTGAACGCGATTGAGTCTGAGACGCTCGCGGTTTTCGAAGCCAACGAAATCCGCAAGAATCGCTACTACTTTGATTTTGAAGGTCGTCGATTTTCCATCGACATGTTCCTCGGGGATCTCCTGGGACTGGTGTTGGCGGAAACAAGTTTCGAATCTGACGAAGAGATGGCTGCGTTTCAGAAACCGCCCTTTGCACTTGCCGACGTCACCAACAATGAGATATTTACCGGCGGCAGATTGTGTGAACTCACGTTTGCCGACATTCGAAAGGAAGTCCAACAAAGCGGATTAGTCAAAACCAAGTCCGCCACTTGAGAACATGAAACCCAGGATCCAGTTAGCTCTCTTTGTACTGTTTGTCCTTGTGATCGTTACGGCGTGTCGCAGGTCAACCACGAATCAGAACACGAGCAGTGCCGCCACTCCAATGCAGGAGACGATTGGCGGCGGGACGGCGCCCGCGGGCGAGAAGTTCTACTTTCGCGGATGGATTTCGAACCTCTCCATTGAGATGACAATGGTCCGCGACAGCGAGCGATTGACCGGCACGTACTTCTATCCGCGCGTCGGCAAGAACATCGAGCTGAAGGGCTCGATCGACAAGGACGGCAACGTCGAGATGCGCGAGTCTGATGAAACCGGCAAAGACACCGGCGTGTTCAAGGGCAAATGGAAATCGAATGACGTGGGATTGGCAGAGATCGAAGGCAAGTGGTCGCGGCCCGACGGATCGAAGCCGACTGATTTTCTGTTGACGCAGCAGCCGATCGAATTCACTGCCGTCGTTCGCGTCGTGCCGAAAGTGATTCGCGAAAACAACAAGGAAGCAAAGTACTCGGTCGACGCAGAGTATCCGCAGATCGAGGGTGACGCGCGCTTTGACAAATTCAATCGCGAAGCGCGCGCGATGATCGCCAAAGACGTGGCAGCTTTCAAGACGGCGGAAACCAGCGCGGCCGGCGAAGAGGAGATGGATTTACCGGAAGAGACGCAAACGTCAACTCTCAACATTGGTTATCAGGTGCGGTTTGCGACCGACGATCTGATTAGTGTCGAATTCTCGCAGAGCGAATACTCGCGGGGCGCGGCGCATCCCAACAGTTTCACGACAGTGCTGAACTACGACGTGAAGAACGGCAAGAAGATCGCGTTGGCGGACTTGTTCAATCCGAAGTCGAATTACCTGAACGTGATCTCGGCGTACTGCATCAAGGATCTGAAAGACCAGAGCAAGAAAGAAAAAGATTCGATGTTGATGGACGATCAGATTCAGGAAGGCGCCGCACCGCGCGCCGACAATTACAAGGCCTGGACGATTACGCGCAAAGGTCTCTGGATTGTTTTCGATCCTTATCAGGTCGCAGCTTATGCCGCCGGGCCGCAGCATGTGCTGGTTCCGTACTCGGCTTTGAAGCCAATCGTGAAGCCTGACGGGCCGATTGGAAGTTTGGCTGGTTAATGTTGTCGCAACATGAACCGGCACGTTGGATTATTGGTTGTGATCGCGGGCGGAGCGCTCGTGATCCTCGGTCTGCTGATTTATTCGGGCGCGCTGTCGTGGTTTGGGCGCCTGCCGGGCGATATCAGATATGAAGGCGAGCACACGCGCGTCTACTTTCCGATAGTCTCTTCGCTGCTGGCTTCCGTGCTGCTGAGTTTACTGTTCTATTTACTCCGCCGATTCTTTTGAGCAACCATCATCCGGTACGCGTCGGCCCGCTTGATTCCCAGTTCGCGCGCCGCTTGCTTCAAAGCGACCTTCGAATCCAGACCATCGCGCTCAAGTTGATCGACACGGTCGCGCAGTTGCTGCTCCGGAGTCGTCGTCGCTTCCGCGGGCGCAGGTTCGCCGCCCCGGCCGGAAATCATCAGAACGATCTCGCCCCGTATCGATGGCTTTCCTGAAAAATGCTCGACCAATTCAGCCAGAGTTCCACGCGCAAATTCTTCATGCAGCTTGGTGAGTTCACGCGCGACGACGGCTTGCCTGTTACCCAGCACGTTGCGCGCATCTTTCAGCGTCGCGACGATGCGATGTGGCGCTTCGTAGAAAATCAGCGTGGCCGGATTCGCCCGCAGCTCTTCCAACTTTGCGCGCCGCGCGTTTGCGCGTGAGGGCAGGAATCTGGCGAACAGAAACTGATCGGTCGGCAGACCCGATGCGACGAGCGCGGTTGTTAGCGCGGTCGGGCCGGGAACGGGCACCACGGAGATGCCGCGTTCGATCGCCGCGTTCACGATACGAAAACCCGGATCGCTGATCAGCGGCGTGCCGGCGTCGGACACGAGCGCCACGTTCTTGTCTGATTCGATCGATTCGCAGAGTTCAGCCGCGCGTTCCCGCTCGTTGTGTTCGTGATAGCTGAGGGTTGGAGTGCTGATTCCGAAATGATTCAGGAGCTTCTGCGTGTGCCGCGTGTCCTCACAAGCGATCAGATCAACTTCGCGCAGCACGCGCAGCGCGCGTTGCGTGATGTCTTCGAGATTGCCGATTGGAGTTGCGACAATGAATAGCTTGCCAGCCACGGCGCTATTCTGTCATCGGGGCGTGAAACGCGAAAGCCCCGCACGATTTATCGAGCAGGGCTTTGCGAAGAGAGACGGATTAACGCGTGAGGTTAGTACGGGAACCCTGGAATTCGCTGCCACCAGGGCACGTTGTTCCGGTTGTCCCGACGACGATTGATATCATCGTTGCGTCGATCACGCCTGTAGTAATCGTCATCGCTTTGACGTCGATCGCGGCGATAGTCAGTGTTGTGACCATAATTTCCGCCTTGGAGATCATAAGCGTCGGAGATCACATTCAGTTCCTCGCGAATGGCCATCCATTCAGAGTACAGTCGCTGGTTGTTGAAGTGATGCTCGACACTGTCTTCAACGTGTGCTGCCGCATCGACCACGCGACCCGCTTCGTCTCTGCTTCGACTCAAGTCGCGGCCGTTCCCGAAGCTGTTTTTTAGGTCGCGAACGGCTTGGCGAAACCCTCGCGTGTCGGCATTCAGGTGGTCCTCATGCCGACTGCCATCTTCGCGACTCCGGTCAAGGCTTCGATCCAATTCGCGCTGAAAATCTCCGGCCAACCGGTCAAGTCGGTTTATGGTGTCGCGCAAATATCTGTAATCGTAGCGGTCATAATCACGATCCCGCCGATATTCATCATCTCGGCGATAATCCGGCCGACCCCATGGATCGTTGCGGCTTTGCGCCGATGCTACCGCAGGAATAAACAAGGCCAACAACGCGGCCAAGAACGTGAGTCTGATCAGTTGTCTTTTCATTTCAATTCTCCTTACCAAGTTCCAATACGCGCTCCGCGCTAGAACCATCCCATGACTCGGCAACCGCCGTGCCGCTGACGTTCTGAGACATCTCAATTGTGAAAATGCCTGTTGCGGATGCAGGAGTCAGAGTCGCGACCAATCTATGCGTCGCATACCGTGTAGGGAGCGGCGGAAATCGTTTGGACTACGACGTCGTTGATGGGACAAAACAAAGACCTCGTTCGCCTGGGAGGAAGCGACGAGGTCTTGTCCAACTTCACCGCAAGTTAGTCGAACTTAACGGTTAGCTGAGTTAGTAGCGCATGCTTATGTTATACGCATCGGCAATGACGTGAAGATTTGATCTGATTTCACTCAGTTCCTCATCCACGTCTGCCCTGCCGGTCCGCAGTCTCAGGTATCGATCAAGACGCAAGCCCTGATCGATCACGTCCCGCGCTTCGTCATAGCTGTTGCTAAGATCGCGACCACCAGCCGATGCTCGTCTGAGCTGTCGCACCGCGATACGGAAATCGCGCACCTCAGCGATCGCGTTGTTATCGGTGGGATTGGTTACCCAGAAAAGCCCGCCGAAAACTCGCCGTCCGCGCGTCATGCTCAAGTCGCTTTCCAGTCGCGCGCTCGAGTTTTCCAGCCGCGCAAGCGCGTTACGCAACTCGGATCGATCATAACGATCGCTGCGGTCATAGCGGTAACGGTCGTAAATCTGAATCTGCGCCGAGGCCACAACCGGGATCGCAAACATTAGAAGAGCGATTGCCAATAACAGTCTAATTAAAATGTTTTTCCGCATCGTTCTTCACCTCCTCTTTATAAGTATTTGCAGGCAATTAGTGTGATGAGACGAGCCCGACTGCGTGTCTGGCGCGCATCAGAAGGCAAATGCGCAGTCATCGCAACAAAGACCGCGAACTCTTTAGATGGATGTAAGAGAGAACTAAGGGAGTTTCAAGATTGGGTAAGAACGGCGATGTGGCGCTGAAGATCGAATTCAGTAAGCCGTGCCCGCTGATCCTCTTTCAGGACGAACCATTCGGGTGAGCCTTTGGCTGAACGAATCAACAGCAGCTCTTCGTTCAATCGTGGCCGGCCAAGGTGTTTGATGTTAGCGCAAGCCAAACCACCGCCGCGAACGATCCCATCTCTTGGCATTCGTGGCCAGCCGCTTTCAATCGTCATCGCGCGAACACCTCTTCGCAGCGTAACCCGTTTGCCCACCATGCTCGCGGTGCCGCGCGCGAACCGGTATTCATCGTGCTGCTCGAGCTGAATGCCTGCTCCCGAGCGGTTCGCTTCGCCGGCCAGCAAAATGAACTCATTCATTAACCATTCGGTGCCTGTGCGACGTAACAGATCATGACGTCGTCGTAGACTCAGGTAATCAGCGATGTCGCGGCGGCCCGCCGCCTGTGCGCGGCTTTGCGCTTCTTTGAGCGCCAATTCCCAGGCTTCTTCAAGTTCGCTCATTAAGTGATTCAGATGTTATCATGCCGAACCGAATCAAACTCTTCCGAATTTTTGCGCGTATCGCCGTACCCCCGGGCCAACTCTCGAATGAAAACGTCCAACTACAATCCACGCGTTGCCGTTCTTTCGTTGCTGCTGGCGGCACTTTCACTGACGCACGTGTTCGCGGTTGGACTGGCACAGGAAAAGTTGCCGGCGCCGACCGGTCACATCAACGACTTTGCAGGGGTGCTGGAATCCGGAAACAAACAACGGCTCGAAGCAATCCTGGAAAATCTCAAGGACCGCGCTGATGTTGATTTGGTAGTCGCGATTGTAAAGACCGCTGGCGCTGAAGACCTATACGACTATTCGCTGCGCCTGGCGAACGAGTGGAACGTCGGCTCGCGGGTGTCGCCGCGCAAGACTCTGCTGCTGGTGATCTCGACCGACAACGGAAGGTTTTTTACGCAATTCAGCCGCGCCGCGCAATCAATTCTTCCCGACGGATTGATCGGCGAAATGGGCCGCCGCATGCGACCGAAACTTGAGGCGAGCGACTATGATCGCGGGTTGCTCACGGCCATACAGACATTCGTCACGGGCCTCGGCGAGATTTATAACTTCACGTTTGCGGAGTTGGACACCCAAGCTGGGCAAACACAGATCGCACAAACTCGCCCGCGAACAGTCGAAGCGGCGGCAACGCCATCGGATACGCCGACGCAGCCACCGACGGAATCGCCGACGCCCGAGCCTTCGCCCGTTTCGACGCCGAGTGAAACGCCAACGCAAACTCCCGTTGCAACTCCGACAGCAGAAGCGACGGCAACGCCTGAGGCGACACCCGTTCCTTCCGAAAGCCCGACGCCACCGCCGACGCCCACGAAAACTCCGGACACAGAACCGATACCCGGGCCGTCGCCTGCTGAATCGCCGACACAAACGCCTTCAATTTCCGAACCGTCGCCTCAGCCTTCGGAATCGCCTTCCCCCACTACTGACGTGGCGAAGAACTCGACGAAACCAGCGCGACCGGCGCGCTCGCCGATCGTCACGCGCGCGAATCCTGACGACGAAAAAGAGGAAGTCGAGTTAACGCTGACAAAGCCCGTGGCCGAGCGGATTGATTTGCTGAAAGCATTTATTGCGTCGCATCCGAAATCCGTAGCGATCGCGCGCGCGCAAGAACTAATTGTGTCAGCGCACGCGACTCTCGGCGATCAAAAGTTGGCTGAGGGTGACGTCGACGGCGGGCTCGCCCAGTTCAAGCTCGCATTTTCCGAAGCGCCGACCGAGATGTCCGATCGATTGTTCACCGAAGTCGTCTCGCGCATTCCCATGAACTTGTTCCTGCGCGGACAACGCGATGCGGCGCTCGAAGCTGCCCATCAAGCCGAGGCGCTCGCCAAGCTAAACCCTGCTCGGTTGCTCGCGGTGACTCAATTCTATTTAGGAATAGAAGACGCCAGAGAAGCCAATCGTCTCGCGGAACTCGCTGTGCAAAATGCACCCGAGGTTGCCGCTGCGCATCAGGTGTTGGGGGCGGCACGTCACATCGCTCTGCGGCTTGATGATGCCCAAGCCGAATATGCGAAGGCCGTCGCGCTGAATCCAAAGTTGCTGTCGGCGAAACTCGCGCTGGCGGATTTGCAGCGCGCTTCCGACAAAAGCGAAGCAGCGCTCACGATGTATCGCGAAATTGCCCAAGCCGATCCGAAGAACAATTCGGCGCGGGCGGGAATAGTTTTGTCGTTGCTCGAACTCGGCCGAAAAGACGAGGCCGAACAGGAGTTGACTGCCGCGTTGGAGGATGCTGAGAAAGCTCGCAACCTTCCTTTGCTGGTGGGTGCTGCGTATTGGTTCATGGCGCACGATGACGCGACCCGCGCTCTCGATTTGGCGCAGAAGGCCGTCCCGATAGAGCCGCGCTATTCGTGGGCCCAGATTGCGTACGCGCGGGCGCTGGTTGCCGACAAAAGGCCGCTCGACGCCGAGCGCGCGCTGCGGTTCGCGCGCAGCTATGGCCGGTTCCCGACGCTTGATTACGAATTGGCTTCGGTGCTCGCCTCGGTCGGGTTGTATGATGAAGCGCTCGCCGAGTTGTCGAAAACTTTCTCGCTGAAGGACGGGCAGATTGAAACCAAGCTCGCCGGCCGGATTGCCGCGCGCGCGCCAACGTTCACTGAGCTGCTTGCGTCCGAACGTCGCGCGGCGATCTTTCAAACCAAGTCCGCTGACACAGAAGCCAACGCAAAGATGATGAAGGGTCTGGTGGCTTTTGCTGCGGCACTGAACACGTCAGGCCGCAGTCCGAGTGATGACGATCTGCTGACCATCGCCCAGGAGTTTATCGGTGACGATGATCCGATGCGGACCTACCGACAGACCTACGTCGCCAACAAGCTGTTAAGAAAAGGCGTCGCGCTGGCGAGTGTCATTGATTTGATGGACAACGCGACGTCCGGCGTCGAAGCGGCGTTGAATGTTCCCGCCGCGACGGTCGCGGTGCAGGCGGAAGAACTCGCCGACGCGCGCGCGCGTGCTCTCTCGCAGGGCGGGACGCCCGACATCCCGACGGCTCCGCGAGCGGCATTATCGGGCCTGTTGCGCGCGCGTATCGAAGATATCGCCGGCATGGCGCTCTTGAATTTGGACAAGCCCCTGGACGCGGTAGCACGTTTGCGCAGAGCGGTCAGCGTTGCGCCGCAAGGCACGCCGCTGTGGCGCTCATCGATGTGGCATTTGGGTACGGCGCTCGAAGCGAACAACAAGCGTGACCAGGCGTTGCTGTATTACATCAAGAGCTATCTCGCCGGCACTCCCGATCCCGCGCGGCGATCGGTAATCGAGAACGTTTACAAGAAAGTGAACGGGACGCTCGACGGACTCGACGACAAGATCGGGCCCGCGTATTCATCCTCGGCCCCGTCGCCCACGGCTTCGCCAACTCCAAACCAAAAATAAAAGAGCAATCCGGTCGCCAACCGAATTGCTCTTCGCTGAAGGATTGGATGTGACTAGTTGCCAGTCGTATGAGGCTTGCCGTCCGCGTCGTAAACCTCGACATGGCCGAACTTCTCGAGCACTGGCTTGATTTTCTTCGCATCGCCGACGACCACGACTTGCTGAGTTTGCGGATTCACATATTGTCGCGCCACACGCTGCACGTCATC
>DASYTZ010000123.1:0-7008 GCA_036001745.1 Pyrinomonadaceae bacterium | reverse complement strand
TGTGTTTCTCGCGGCGAGCCTGCTGGTTGGCGCGTCGGTCGCATCGAGCGGATCGGTTGGTTATGTTGGGCTCGTGATCCCGCATCTGGTGCGACTGTCGTTCGGCAGCGACAACCGCGTGGTGGTTCCGGCGGCGGCCCTTGCCGGCGCGAGCTTCGTCATAGTCGCCGACATGTTGTCCCGCACACTCATCGCGCCGCGCGAATTGCCCGTCGGCGCAATCACGGCGCTGATTGGTGCGCCGCTGTTTGTTTATTTGCTGCACAAAGGGCGCTGACGTGACGATGCAGAAAACTTTGTTGAGTTGGAGTAGTGGCAAAGACAGCGCGTGGGCGCTCCACACGTTGCGCCGGCAATCCGATCTGGAAATCGTGGGACTTGTGACCACGATGAATCAACTCTATCAACGCGTTGCCATCCATGCGGTGCGCCTCGAACTGCTGCAACGCCAGGCAGAGGCTGTTGGTCTTCCTTTGCACATCATCGATCTGCCTTATCCGTGCAGTAATTCCCAATACGAAGCAGCCATGGAAAAATTTATCGAACAGTCGAAGCAGCAAGGAATCGAGTGCATGGCCTTCGGCGATCTCTTTCTCGCGGACATTAAAGAATATCGGGAAGCAAAATTGTCCGGTACCGGGATCACTCCTCTGTTTCCTATTTGGTTGAAGCCTACCGGCCAATTAGCGAGAGAGATGATCACCACCGGCTTGCGCGCCATCGTGACTTGCGTGGATCCGAAACAGTTGCCGGCCAGCTTTGCCGGACGTGAATTCAATGAAGAGTTCTTATCGGCCCTTCCCGAGCAGGTCGATCCATGTGGTGAGCGAGGAGAATTTCATACCTTCGCTTTCGATGGGCCGATGTTCAGCAAGCCGGTTGATATCGTTTTGGGAGAGATCACGGAGCGCGAAGGCTTTATCTACGCGGATGTGTTGCCCGCATCCAGCGATTCGGCCGCGCGCGCAAACGCGGGTGTCTGAACGTGAACGAGAAGCATTGATGCTCGAAGCACGCAACATGACGGTCAAATATGGGCCGCGCGAAGCGGTCGCCAATGTGTCGCTGAGCGCAAAGCCTGGTGAAGTAATCGCGATCATCGGCCCCAACGGCGCGGGCAAATCGACTCTGTTGCGCGCGCTGAATGGCAGCATCGTGCCGACCGGCGGTGAAGTTTTGCTTGAGGGAGAGCCTTTGCATAGTTACGCCCGGCGAGTGATCGCTCGCCACGTTGCGGTCGTTGCGCAAGAGGCCGAGCTGCGATTCCCGGTCACGGTAATGGAATTCGTGATCGGCGGACGCTACGCATGGTCGAGCGCGTGGGGCTGGGAGAGCGAACGGGACGTGGAAATTGCGCGCGCTATTTTGCGCGAAACTGAACTTGATGGATTTGAATCTCGCCTGATGAATGAGCTGTCCGGCGGAGAGCGACAGCGTGCGGTGCTGGCGCGAGCGCTCGCAACTGAAGCGAAAATATTCCTGCTCGATGAGCCGACAGCGAATCTCGATCTAGCGCACCAGGCGACGATGTTGCGTCTGATCAGAACGCGCTGCAACACCACCGCAAGCGCAGCAATCGTCGTCACTCATGATGTAAATCTCGCCGCAGAGTTTTCCGATCGAGTGATGCTGATGAAACAAGGCTGCACGATCGCATTCGGTCAGCCCGCTGAAGTACTGACAGAGGGACTACTGAAACAAGTGTTTGACTTGCAGGTGCTCGTGGATGCGCATCCGATTTCGGGCGCGCCGCGGGTGACCCCGGTGCACATGCAAGGATGAAGGATGGGGGATTAACTCTAAGGATGAAGGATGAGGGATGAAGGATGAAAAAGTATTTGCTTCTCTTGTGTCTTTGTCTTAGCGCAACCGGAACCGTTGCGCAGACAAGAGCTGAAATTCACGGACGCGTGACCGACCAGCGCGACGCGAGCATTGCCGGCGCTGAAGTTCGTTTGACGACACGGGCGGGCACTAACTCAACGACTTCTACGGACGCGAGCGGAAGTTTCGTATTCAGCAATGTCGCGCCCGGCGATTACATCCTGGAAGTTAAAGCTCCAGGATTTGCGTCTCAGGCGACGGCAATTAAGGTGACACATGGTCAATCGCTGGCGCAGAACGTGCGGCTGCCAATCGAAGCAGTGAACGAGATCGTCGTCGTAACACCAAACGGAACGCCGCAGCAAATTGACGAAACATCCAAAGCGATCACTGTGCTCGACGCTCAGACGATCGAAGCCAAACGCGAGACCGGACTAAGTGAAAGCCTGCGCGGCATCCCCGGCGTGCGCGTGCAACAACAGGGCTCACCCGGCGCGTTGACAAGCGTGCGCCTGCGCGGACAGCGACCGTTTGACACGGCCGTGCTGCTCGACGGTTTGCGAGTGCGGGATGCTTCGGATATCAATGGATCAGCCGTGCCGTTCTTTTCTGATTTGGTCCCGAGTGATCTCGACCGCATTGAAGTGCTGCGCGGCTCAGGTTCGTCCATCTACGGCACGAATGCGATTGGCGGAGTGATCAATCTGGTTCCCGCGGCCACCGCCGGCGATCGTAATTTTGAATTTGGATTTGACGGCGGCAGTCTCGCGCTGTTTCGCGAACGGCTGCGCGGGTCGGGCAGTCTCGGAAAGCGTGCCGGCTACAGTTTCGGTCTGTCGCGGATCGATGTACGCCGCGGCGTGGATGGCCATGACGAATACGGCAAGACCGCCGGTTCTGGTCGCGTGCAAATCCACCCGACCCGCTCTTCAATCCTGGCCCTCAACTTTTATGGCACTACTTCAAATGCGCGCATTAATGACAGCCCATTTGCGCTACCTGCGGCCTTCACCAGCGGCCAATATCCGAAAGCCGTTGAAGGCGCGACTTTTCATTCGGACATAAATAATCCGGACGAAGGCCGGCGAAATAGGCTGTTGATTGGTTCGGTTCGGTTCAGCGATCAGGTTAGCGATAAGTTGTCCTACACGGTCGCTTACCAACACGTTGGCTCGCGACGAAGAAACTACAACGGCCCGCAAATCGATCCGCGCTTCGCACAGTTCTACCCGTTTGGAGATTTTGCATTTGTTGCGGTGAACAACGGATCGACCGATACACTCGACGCGCGCACAAGTTTTCGCCTTGGGCGGCACAATCTGGCCACTGCCGGATTCGAGTACGAGCGCGAGTCGATCTTTCAATCGAATACACCGTCCTTCAGCGCGTTCAATAACACGATTGATCGACAGCGAACGATAGCGGTGTTTGCGCAGGATCAGATTTTCGCGCTCAACGATCGTTTGCAGATTTCGTTTGCGGCGCGCGGCCAGTGGTTTAGTGTTCGCGCGGCGGATCGGCCCGGTTTTCTTAATTCCATCGATCCGGACAATTCAATCACTGGCGATGGCTCGATCGCGTACTTCGTTCGCTCGAGCGGCACTAGACTCCGTGCCCACGTTGGCAATGGCTTTCGCGCGGCTTCTTTGTTTGAAAGGTTCGGCGCGGGCACGTTCGCTCAGATCGGCTTCGTTCGGTTTGGTGATCCAACATTGCGAGCCGAACAATCGATCAGCGTCGATGGCGGATTCGATCAGCGCGTCGCCCACGATCGCGCACGTTTTGGCGCGACTTACTTCTACACGCATCTCCAGCGCGTGATCGCATTCAACTCGTTCTTCGTTGTCGACCCGCTCGGCGTTGGGAGGTTTAGCGGTTACGAGAACCGGCCCGGCGGTTTGTCCCGCGGCGTGGAAACTTATCTCGAAGCAGCACCCTGGCGTGGCGCTGATTGGCGTGCGTCGTACACTTTCACGAACAGCGATCGACTGGTGAGGGGACGCGGTCTCCAACCCGAGTATGTTATTCCCAAACACCTGTTCGGCCTGACGATGAATCAACGCTACCGCGCAATCATCTTCAGCTTCGATCTCAATCGTACAGGCTCATACATCGCGCCGATCTTTGAAAACGACTTTCCGTTTCGCACGGCCGAGCTCAGTTTTCCGGGGTACACGAAGGCCGATCTATTCGTCAGTTATCAGCGGCAGACCTCGGAGCGCGTGACACTCACCTTTTTCGGCGGGGCTGACAATCTGTTTGACGTGAAGTATTTCGAGAACGGATTTCGCGCGCCGGGCGTCATGGCGCGTGGTGGACTGACTGTCAGAGTGAAATGAATACAGCGCGCCGCGGCCTCGGCGAATCAAATTCCGAGGCCGCAGTGGCTAGTGTTCTCAGTTAAAGAAAGGCGCCTACGCTTCTTTTCCGCCCAACAGGCCGCCGATCAGGAAGATGATGCCGAGCAGGAGGTGGATAATGTGATCCACTTTCCCGAGCATCAACAGTGTCCCGATGCTGAACATGTGATCGGCGCCAGTCCCCAAAAACCATCCGGCCACGCCCAGCAACAGGTAGACGATACCGAAGATGAGGCAGAACCCTTTCGCCCCGCCGGCGGATCCTGCGAAGCCAAAGTACAAAGCGATCGCTCCGGACACAATATGCACAAGGTTGTGAACCGGCGTAAGGTGCGCACCGAGAAGGGTCGGCGCGACGAATCCGGCGATTCCGACCAATACAAATACGACACCGAGGATCTTGCAAATAGTCTTTGCCATGATCTTTGTTGTTCCTCCTATGAAAACAGTCAACGCCGCCTACGGATCCACAGCGGAGTCCGCGGCTCTGCTCAATACCGAGGTTTCGTGAACGCGGCGGATTCTACACCAAACACCCACGGCAATAACACATTTTTCTTTTTCCCGGACGCGGAACTCGTGGCGAGCTTGATCTTTAAGGGTAATGGGGGAATAATGCGCCCCAATCTTTCAATAGTTCGGTCAAGGGGGTAGCGACATGAAGTCACTCGTCGCTTTCTTACTGGTCCTCGCCACGTTCACTTCGGGAGCAGTCGGCCAGCGCCAAAATCCGCCTCGGTCTCAGAAGGCCACGCCCGCGACATCGCGCAATGCGACGATCAGAATCTGCCAGGGCGTTCCGATTCCCGATGGCTATGTCATCGTGGCGTACATGACCTCAACTACCTGTCCGCACGGCGCGTACATTCTGAAAAAGCAAGATCAGTACGAGAGTTCGTTAGCCGTGAATCGAAACTCGGCCGCGCCGAATGATTCAGGAGTAGCGACGACTACGAGTGGCAATCGCTCAACATCGAGAACAGTCCCAAAGAACTCGTCAGCCAAATCAACTGGAAGTCGCCCACCGCGCGGTTCTTCTGGAACTAACCAGACGACGCAGCCCGCAAACAATTCAGCGTCATCCGCAAGAACTGTCGGTTCGTCCGCAGGAAACGTCGCATCCGTTACGCGTCCACGTCGAGTTTCCACTGAGGAGGCGCAAGAACCAGTTGGCCCGCCGACTCTGATTGGCGGCGAAACAGCGCGAGCTTCGGGCCCGCCAAAACTGCGGAACATCGGAGACGTTCCCGAGCCTTCGTCCGAACCGGCGGCGACAGGGCCTGCGGCTGAGCCAACCCCTGAAGAAGTTGGCGAGGGCGACGTGGTGCGCGTTGATACGACGCTCGTCACGGTTCCGGTCAGCGTGCTGGATCGTCAGGGACGCTTTATTCCTAATCTGAAACGCGAAGACTTCACGCTATTGGAAAACGGCCAGGAGCAATCGATCGCTTATTTCGAGCCGGCGGAAAAGCCTTTTACGGTGGCGCTGCTGCTCGATACTTCGGCCTCAACGCAATTCCGTCTTTCCGACATCAAAGAAGCGGCGATTGCCTTCGCGAAGCAACTGCGACCGCAGGATCGCGTGCTGGTGGTGACCTTCAACAGTGAAGTGCTGCTGCTGACTGAGCCGACGAATGACCTGAACTTGATGGCAGCGACGATCGAGGAATTTGCGAATACCGGAACCTCGACGCGGTTGTACGACGCGGTCGATCTGACCATTCAGGAGAGATTGAACCGAATCAAAGGTCGCAAAGCGATCGTGCTCTTCACTGACGGCGTTGATACGGCAAGTCAGCAGGCGACTTACCAGAGCACCTTGGATCAAGTTGAAGAGCTGGATGCGCTCATCTACCCGATTCAGTACGACACGAGCGACTACATGCGCGCCATGCAAAACGCCAATAACGGAACGGTGACCGTGACAACAACAACGCGCGGCATCTTTGGCAGCAGGACTACGACGCAAACGTACAATGCGCCGGTAAACGGTGGAACGCCAATTCCCGGCTCGACCAAAGCAGATTACGACCGCGCTGATCAATACTTACATTCGCTAGCAGACAAAACCGGCGGCCGACTCTATCAGGCCAATGACACTTCGCAATTAGCCGACGCCTTTACGCGGATTGCTGAAGAGTTGCGGCGTCAATACACACTAGGCTACTACCCGAAGTCTGCGAACGTGGCCGACGGTGAGCGCCGTCAGATTCGTGTGCGCGTCCGCCAACCGAACCTGGCGGTCAAAGCGCGCGATAGTTATGTGAAGTCTTCACCGAGTCAGACTAAATAGGTTGGGAGGATCCACCAATCAATCCGAGGCTGAGTGCGGCGGCCCCAGACTTTTGGCGAGTGAGAAAGAAAGGGAAGGGTACCTACGATGATCAAGAATGGTTTGTCCGCCACCGCGGCTGCGCGATCGCTATTGGCCAAGTCTGGAGCGGCCGTTGTGCTGGTCTTGGTTTTCGCGGTAGCGGCCAGCGCTTACACGCTGGTGTTTCGCAGCGGTCTACGTACGGAAATACCTGACGAGTTCACGCTTACGGGCACGACGTTGACCTACGAAATCTCGCCAGGTTTTCAGAAGACGATTTTGTTGAATTTGATTGATATTGCCGCTACTGAACGTGCCAATAACGAACCGTGGGGAAGTTTCTTCAAGCATCGCGAACAGAAATCGGTAGACCCTCAGACTTCGCAGTCTTCCCAACCTTCGCAGCCTTCCCAGTCTCCGCCTCAAGCGATTAGGACAATAACTAATGACGACCTGCTCGCCATTCGTCAGCGTCGGATCGAGAGTGAAAGAGCTTATGAAACGCGTCGG
>DASYTZ010000122.1:0-4935 GCA_036001745.1 Pyrinomonadaceae bacterium | reverse complement strand
GTGCGGATGATTTGATAGTCAACGCTGAACTCAGGCACGCCTGTGCCTTCCAGCCACTGCGCAAAGAAATAGCGCATGTTGCGTTCCGCGACTTGCGACGCCAACCGCTCGAAATCGTCAATCGACGCATTCTTGTTTCGATATTGATCGAGGAACTTTGCCAGCAGCTCGTCGAACTTCTGTTTGCCCAGAGTCTCGCGCAGCATGCTGAAGACCATCGCGCCCTTGTAGAAAACGATCGACTGGTAGGCCGACGATTGATCGTCAAGCGACGCCGGCGCGCGCACGATCGATGACGTCTGTTCGAAAGTCAACGCGCGTTCCTGCTCTTCGCGCTGCGTGGCGTCAAGTTGTGCGCCGGTCAGTGTCGATTGACGGAATGCGAATGCGCTCCACTCAGCCAGGCCCTGCGAGATCCATACATCGTCGAAAGACTTCAAGCCCACGGTCTGTCCCCACCACTGGTAAGCGATCTCTCTTTGCAGCCGATCTTCCGGCGTCGCGCGCCCCTCGAAAAACTTCGAGGCGAGGAACAGGATGCCGGGGCCGGAGTAAGCTTCGAAGGCTTCATCGTCGGTCTGCGCGATAATCATGCGCGTGCCGAACGCAGCCGCGCCGTATTGATTTGTGTAGTAGTCCAGCGCGTGGCCCATCAGCTCGCCGTAAGGTGCGATGCGATTTTCGTTCCCGGGTTTGACAAAGAATTGCAGCTCGTAACGACCAAACTTCAACGCCTTGGTGATGTACTGACCCGCGATGAAATTACCGATTAGCTGTGGCGTCTTGTTGACGAAACGAAAACGGGTGGTGCCGGTCTTATCGACCTGCGGATTGACGAGCTCATCGCTGAGGCCGCCAACCTGCATTCCCGTGGGAACGATCACCGTGATGTCGGACGTCGCGCGGTCCGCAGCATAATCGTGAAACGGAAACCAACGCGCCGCATACATCAGATACGATCCTTCTGGTCCGACGTAAGCCAGTCGCTTGCTCGCCAACGGACCACCTTCGGGCGAGATCAACGCGCCGCTCCAGCGAACGCGGATCGTTACCGGCATCCCGGCCGGGACAACCTGACCGAGGTCGATGCGCACGTTCGGCCCCAACGCTCCCGAGCCAACGGGGTCCTGAACTACGCCAGTCAGAACATGCCCATCTTTCTCAACGGTGTTCACTTTAAGCGATCCGTTCAGCTCGAAAACGACTGAGCGCGTCGCTTCCTGTGGCACAAAAGTCACGTCGGCGCCCGCACGTAGCGTGTGATCGTCAGGCGTCAGTTGCACCTCGATACGATAATTCGTGATGTCGTAGCGCGAGCCCGGCGCGGGCGGCTGTTGGGCGCTGGCGGCGGCCGCGAAGGTGGCCAAAACAAGTGCAGCGCAGAATGCGGAGAGCAGCTTTTGTCTGAACATAGAATGTGCTTCGACCGGTGCGTTCATTATAGGCGACGGCAATCGCTAAGCACAGGGTCGATTTGGGCTTGGTTTGGATGGCGAAAACGATAGCGCGGTTGCCGCCACGACTGGGTTCCACTGGGAAACGGCAGCTTGACAGCGAACCTGGACGTGTTTAGATTCAGCATCGCTCGCACGCCATCGGCACAACCGAGCGGCCTTCGGTTTCAGACAGAGTCGGGCCGCTTGATTCTAACCAGGAGTTTCTTCGTATGAAAAAACATTACAGATTTCTCGGATTCATCGTGGTGTTGCCGCTTCTTGCCGTCGCCTGGCTCCAGATCGCGCCGCGCGCCGCAGCGAAGGGCAAACCGTCGGCAAAGCCGATCAAGATTCAAATCAAGGAATTCAAGTTGAAGAACGGCCTGCACGTAATCATGTCAGAGGACCATTCAGCGCCGACGTACTCGATCGACGTGACGTACAACGCCGGTTCGCGCGACGAGCGCAAGGGCCGCACGGGGTTCGCGCACTTGTTCGAGCACATGATGTTTCAGGGCTCTGAGAACGTCGGCAAGGGCGAGCACTTCATCCTCATCGACATGAACGGCGGGTCGATGAACGGCACCACGAACGAGGATCGGACGACTTACTTTGAGACGCTGCCGGCCAACCAACTCGATCTCGGTCTGTTTCTGGAAGCAGATCGGATGAAGAGTCTGGCCGTCACGCAAGCGAACCTGGACAATCAGCGCAATGCTGTGCAGGAAGAGCGCCGGCTGGGTGTCGACAATCAGCCGTATGGCAAGACGTTCGAAGTGATATTCGACACTGCCTACGACAACTTTGCTTATAAGCATTCCGTGATCGGCTCGATGGACGATCTCAGTGCCGCTACGGTGGAAGACGTGGCGGCGTTTTTCAAAACTTACTACGCGCCCAACAATGCAGTGCTGACGCTGGTCGGAGATTTCAAGACAGCTGAGGCGCTCGCAAAGGTTAAGAAGTATTTCGAATCAATTCCGACACAGCCGGCGCCGCCCGTGCCCGACATGACCGAGCCCGAACAAACTGCCGAGCGTCGCGCCACAATCGAAGATGCCTTCGCACGCACGCCGCGAATCGACGTCGTTTACAAAATCCCGGCCGGCAACACGCCTGATTACTACGCCCTCAGTCTGTTGGGTCAGATCCTCGGCAGCGGACAATCGTCTCGGCTGTACCAGAAGCTTGTGAAGGAGCGGGAACTTGCGCAGCAAGTTTTCGCCGGGGCCCAGGGCCGACGTGGCCCAGGATTGTTCCAGGTTATAGCCATAACTCCTCCGGGAAAAAACTTGGCCGACGTCGAAAAAACCATGTACGAGGAAGTGGAGCGATTGAAGACCGAACCCGTAGCTGATTGGGAGCTTGAAAAAGTTCGGATGGTCGGGCGGCGGCAGCGCGCGCAACAACTCCAAAGCACATTGGGTCGCGCGATTTCTTTGGGTCAATACGCGGTTTATTACGGGAACCCGAATCTAATTAACGAAATCGAGGACAAGTATAACCGCGTGACGAAGGAGGACATTCAGCGCGTCGCCCGCACCTACTTGAAGGATACAAATCGATCGGTGATTACGACTGTGCCGAAGCCAAGACCGACGCCGCGGGCTGCCGGCAACTGACCGGGGGAGGATGACATGAGAAATATGAAGAGCCTTACTTTCAAAAGTTTCGCGGCGACGCTTCTTGCTTTCGCATTCGTTGCCCAGCCAACTGCGCGAGTGATCGCGCAACAGCCTGCTGCTGGTCAGGACAAAGGCGTCTCGCGCAGCAAAGTCGAACGAAAGAATCGCGCGCCGGTGTCCAAGCAGATCCTCCAGGTAAAACTGCCAAAGCCGGTCGAAGCGACGCTCGACAACGGCTTGACCGTACTCATCCTGGAAGACCATCGGTTCCCGCTCGCAAACGTGTCGCTGAATATTAGCGGCGCCGGCCCGATCTTCGAGCCGCGCGACAAACCGGGTCTCGCAAACATTACCGCACAAATGCTGCGTGAAGGCACGAAGACGCGCACGAGCCGTCAGATTGCCGAAGACACAGAGAAGCTGGGCGCAACTTTGATTGCCGCGTCGAATTACGGATCCGGGGCAGCGACTATGACGGCCTCAGGACTATCGGACAATATCGATCAATGGTTTGGTTTGTTGACTGACGTGTTGCTCAACCCGACGTTTCCGTCTGACGAATTTACGAAGCTGAAAGCGCGGATCAAAACACAGCTTGTCCAACAGCGTTCGCAACCGGGCTTTCTATCAGACGAACGTTTTCGTCGCGCGGTTTACGGCAACCATCCGGCGGCTGTCAACTCGACGACTCCGCAGGTCATCGACATGCTGACGCCGGAGATGCTCGCCGCATGGCATCGCGAGCACTACGCGCCACAGAACTCAATTCTCGGCATTGCCGGTGATGTGAAAGCATCGGAGCTCATACCGAAATTGAAGCAGTGGCTGGCCGGCTGGAAGCGAACAGACTACAAAGAAACGTTGCCGCCGAACCCAACGCCCGCGACCACCGGCAGGATTTTCCTCATCGACCGGCCCAACTCTGTGCAGTCGACAATCACGATGGGCAATATTGCGATCGATCGCCGACATGTGGATTACTTTCCCGTGGTCGTGATGAACAGCATCGTCGGCGGTAGCGGGTCGGCACGGCTATTTCTTAATCTGCGCGAAGAGAAAGGCTACACCTACGGCGCTTACAGTAACTTCATCGCGCTGAAATATCCCGGCCCATGGTCGGCCAGCAGCGACGTGCGCACGGAAGTTACCGAAGGGGCGATGACTGAGTTCCTGAGGGAGCTGAACCGCATCCGCGATGAAAAGGTTCCCGCCGACGAACTTGAAGAACAGAAGCGCTCGATTGTGGCGAGCTTTGCGCTCTCTCTGGAAAGTCCCGCGCAACTTCTGAACTACGCGATTCTGCGCAAAATCTATGGTCTTCCTGATGATTATTGGGACACTTATCCGGCGAAAGTGGTGGCGGTGACTGCTGATGACGTGCAGCGTGTGGCGCGACAATATGTGAATCCGCAAACTCAGCAAGTCGTGGTCGTCGGCGATGCGAAGAAAATCAAGCCAGTGCTCGAGAAGTTCGGCCACGTCGAGGTTTACGACGCGGACGGCAAGCCTCATACGACTGGCAACTAAAAAAGCCGCCAGTCTCCACCGTCGATTCGCCTCATAAAAATAACCCGCAAGCCGTTCGGCTTGCGGGTTGTTGCTTTAGATCGGTTAGGGCTGGTTACGGCGCGCGAACGAGAAACACATCCCACGCCCAACGACCTACGGGCGCATGATACGCGTCGTCGACCTTGGCGCGATAGCGAAAATGGTTTCCGTATTCATCAGTGCGCTTCGACTCTTTGTAATCGAGCGAAAGCGAATCGACATTGAGTTCCGGCAGGGTGTGCAACTCCGAAGCTTCTGAGATGCCGTTGTGATTAGTATCTTGCCATAATCGCAAGCTGGAGAAGATCGCATCGCGGTTATCGACG
>DASYTZ010000121.1:0-6834 GCA_036001745.1 Pyrinomonadaceae bacterium | reverse complement strand
GCGACTGCGGCTTCGGCGCCTTCGAAGACGATGTTCTCCATCTCCTGCACGTTGATCTGTTCGGCTTTGATTGCGTCGAGCACCTGCGCCAAGACGCCCGGCCGGTCGCGATGACGCACCACCAGGCGATGTGTGGCGGGCGTGTGCGCGGCGAGATTGACCACATTCGGCACCTGGCCGGTTTCTTTGAACGTTTTCACGATGCGCACCGTTTCCGCGGCGATCGCTTCCTGTGCCTGGTCAGTTGAGGCGCCGATGTGATGCGTGCCGTAAACGTTTGCCTCGTGCGCGATCGCGTCGGTGAATTCGCCAGTCGCTGATGTCGGTTCAGCAGCAAACACATCGAGGCCCGCGCGAATTCCTTTCGCGTGAATCGCTTCGACCAGCGCGGCTTGATCCACTATTTCACCACGTGAAGTGTTGATGAAGTAAGCGCCTTCCTTCATCGCGTTGAAGAACTCGGCATTGACGAGCATCGTTGTGTCCGGCTTTAACGCGAGATGCACACTCAAAATGTCGGCCCCGCGCGCGACCTCGATCGGCGACTCTTTTCTTTCGACTCCCAATTGTTCAGCCTTTTCAGGTGTCAGACTTCGGCTCCACGCAACTACCGGCATACCGAAGGCCTCGGCGCGCGGAATCATCTCCTGACCAATTTTGCCGACGCCAACCAGGCCGAGCGTGCGACCGAATAGACCGCGGGCTTTGGCGAATTCTTTCTTGTTCCATTGACCCGCGCGCAGTGCAATCACGTTATCGGCGACGCGTCGATCGAGCGCGAGAATCAAAGCGAACGCCAGTTCGGCCACCGCGATCGAATTCTTGCCCGGGCAATTTGCCACGTAAATTCCGCGACGCGACGCGGCCGCGACGTCGATCGTGTTGTAACCTGCGCCCGCGCGCACAACTAATTTCAAAGGACCGGCCGCGAGCATCGGTTCGGTAACTTTTGTGCCACGCACGATCAGCACGTCCGGCTGCTCTGTGCCGATCGCTTCGACCAACGCGTCGTCTTTTAGATCGGGCTGAAACGAAATCTCGCAACCGATGGTGCGCAAACCAATGCGACCAGACTCTTCAAATTTATCGGCAATTAGAGTTTTCATGCGGTCTCCATCGCTCGGCGGAGAGGGATTCATTCTTCCGAATTGAACAAGCGCATCAATTGATCAGCCGGCCCTGGTTCAATTCCCACAAGCTGGAAATTCTCTTCGACATGAGCCGCGCGACTCATGCCTACGAGGGCGGTGGTAATGCCAGGCGCCGAGCGCACAAATTGAATACCTGCCTGCGCGTCTGTGGCAAGCGAGCCAAGCGCCTCGCGGGTGGCTTCGGGCAAGCCGCGCGCGACCAGTCCTTGCAGAATGGAAGCACTGGCGACAACCGTGATGCCGAGCCGCCGCGCAGCTTCCAACACAGTCACATATTCGCCACTCACTTTTTGGTTCTCAAACAACAGAGCTTCCGGCATCGCCAAGTTTACAGGTAATTGAATGAAACGTAAGTGATGCTGTTCACCGGCAATCTCGTGCGCGAGCTCGACCATCGATTCCAACGCGTGATAGTTCGATCCATCCGGTTCGGAGCGAAAGCCATTCCAAGTTGCGACGCCGTAGTTCAGAGTCTTCTTGTTGGCCACCACGCGCTCGAGGAATTCAAACGCTGCGCCCAAGCGCCGCCAGAATTCGTCGCGAGAAACTGCTCCGAGTTGTGATTCAGGATTGTGTACGTAATAAACGTCAACGCCGGACAAGTTCATGTTGTGCAGCGATTGCTCCAACTGGTTTTCCAGGTATCGCGGCGTCATGCAATGCGAGCCGCCGGCGATGTCGCCCCAGCTTGCAATTCCCGGTTTAATGAAATTGTCCTCGACGTATTGACGCACGTCGCGCGGCGGTGCGCCGTCGAAAGGCAGATAACCGCCTTTTGTGCACACGACAACTTCGTCACGTGAGAATCCGCGCGCTTCCAGCTTGACCAGGGCGGCGCCGATTGAACGTTCGCTTCTTTGAAAACGATAGTTCGCGGCGGTGTCGATAACGTTTGCGCCCAGCTCGACCACGCGCACAACAGCTTCCGTGTAGCGTCGATCTGTTTCTTCGTCCGGATTGCCGAGGTACGTTCCCGTGCCGATCGACGAAAGCCACAGATGCTGCGCCTGCCGAAAATGATTTTCGGCCGCGACACTTCTAAAGCGTTCGCGATAACGTGCGGTCCCCTCACAAGTCGCGCAGCCGTTGATCGTCATATACCTTGGGCCAAGGTTTTGGTTGATGAACTATAGAAGCGTACCTGACTTCGATCAACCATGGCGTTGTGTTAGCGTGTGTCAAGAGCCGAAACGTTGTGAGTGACTCAAATTACAAAACGGAAATTGCGGTGGCGGACGAACTCGCGCGGAGTGCTGGCGCGATCCTGCTGGCGCACTACAACAGTCCGTTTCTGGTCGAACACAAAGTCAACGCGCTTCAGGAGATGGAAGAAGTCACGGCCGCCGATCGCGAAGCCAACGATTTGATCGTGCGGCGACTCGCAGCTGAGTTCCCAGACGACGGGATTCTGGCTGAGGAATCCGTTGACACTGAAGACCGGCTGACGAAAGAGCGCGTGTGGCTGATCGATCCGATGGATGGCACGAAAAATTTTGTACAACGCGATGGCGATTTTGCGGTGCAAATCGGTCTGGCCGTCTCCGGCGAACCAGTTATCGGTGTTGTGTACCAACCAGTCCGTGATGTGTTGTATCGCGCGGTGCTCGGCGCTGGCGCTTGGCGAGAAGAAAAAAGCGGAAAAGCAACGCGCATGATGGTTTCCAAGCGTACAAACCCGAACCAGATGGTGCTCGCGTCAAGTCGCTCGCATCGCAGCCCGCGGATGGAGCGCGTGGTTGAGTCGTTCGGTTTCAAAGACGAAACGCGCCGCGGCTCCGTCGGCGTGAAAATCGGTTTGATTGCGGAGCAGCAAGCTGATCTCTATCTGCATCTTTCGCCCAGCACGAAACAATGGGACACGTGCGCGCCGGAGATTGTCTTGACTGAAGCCGGCGGAGTATTGACGGACCTGTTTGGCCAACCACTGCGTTACAACGCCTTGCGCATCGACAATCGTAATGGAGTTGTCGCGACAAACGGCGTGGCTCACGAAATGGTGATCGAGAACCTCAAGCCGTTGTTGAGGGAATTTGGGCGCGCGCCGGTGTGATTTGGAGTGCGCCGGCAGAGCGAAGCGGCGACGGCGCTTTCGATTATTCCGCAACAACGACGACTCAACGATTATCCAAAGCGCCGTCACAGCCGGCGCACTCCAAATTAGGTCAACGCCTTCTTCAGAATCGCCATCTGTCCCGCGTGATACAGATCGTGCTGAATCACGCCGTGCAGCGTCACGTAAACACTCGACTTGCCTGCGACTATCGGCTCATCCAGACGCGATTCAGAAACGCGCGTGATTGCTTCGACCAGCGCCTGATGCCTGCGATCAAGCGCGGCCTTCGCCTGCTCCCAAGCTGCTTCGCTGGTGTCGTTCGGCGGCGGCCAGTCTTCCGGCGAAGAGATTGCGATGTTCGCGGGATCCCCTTCCAAACGGCGGCGGCCGGCGTCTTCCCAAACGGCGATGTGCCGTACTAATTCGTAAATAGTGTGCCCGTTCGGAAGCCGCCGCGCGTGCGCTTGTTGGGCGGTAACACCTTCGAGAACTTCGCGCACCGATGGCCCGTGCCACGCGCCGCCTTCGTACGCGCGCTTCAGTTGATCCAGAATTCGCTCAATCTCAGTCATTTCATTTCTCCGGTTCGCTTGGCAAAGTTCTAACTGCCAGTTAGTCTTAGCGCAAAGGGCTCAGAAATTCCACACAGAGTGAGGGAAACGGATGGCAGTTATTCGTCCTTTTAGTGCGCTTCGGCCGCAAGCCGATCGCGCGCCGCAAGTCGCCGCAGTGCCGTACGACGTCGTCAATACCGAAGAAGCGCGCTCGCTGGCGTCGGGGAACCCCTCGAGTTTTTTGCACGTGTCGCGGCCGGAGATCGATTTGCCGGACGGCACGCCGATCTACAGCGACGAAGTGTATACGCGAGCTGTTAGGAATTTCGAGACGCTGAAAAAAGAGTGTCCACTGGAGCACGAATCTTCGCCGAGCTTGTATTTGTATCGCCTGATCATGGGCAATCATCAGCAGATCGGCGTTGTCGCTTGTTGCTCAGTCGACGAATACGACCGCGACGTGATTCGCAAACACGAGCGCACCCGTCGCGATAAAGAAGACGATCGAACCCGACACATCCTCGTGCTTCGCGCGCAGACCGGTCCGGTGTTTCTGACGTATCGAGCACAGCCAGAAATCGACGCGCTCGTTACGGATGCGTTAGAGCAGAACGAACCGCTTTACGATTTTATTGCGAATGATGATATTCGCCACACAATATGGCGCGTGACGAATTCTAATGCGCTGGTCGAGACTTTCGCGCAGGTGCCTTATCTTTACATCGCTGACGGCCATCATCGGGCGGCAAGTGCCAGCCGCGCACGCGCCGAATTGAAAGAGCACGGTTTCAGCTTTATCGGCACTGAGGAATACAACTTTTTCCTTTGCGTGATTTTTCCGGACAATCAGTTACAGATCCTTCCTTACAATCGCGTCGTGCGTGACTTGAACGGCCTGACGCCGGAAGATTTCCTGGCGCGCGTGCGTGGAAGTTTTTCCGTCAGCGAAAATGGATCACCATCCCCGAGTCATCGTGGCGAATGGAGCATGTACCTCGATGGCCGTTGGTTTGGGCTTTCTCTGCCGCCTGGTGCGCCGCGGCCCGCAGGTGTAGTTGAATCACTCGACGTCAGCATCTTGCAGGATCGTCTGCTCGATCCGATTTCGGGAATCAAAGACGTAAGGACTGACAAACGCATCGATTTTGTCGGCGGCATTCGCGGCACTCAGGAACTCGAGAAGTTGGTTAAGGAAGGAAAGGCCGCCGTGGCGTTTTCGCTCTATCCGACGACGATTGAAGATTTGCTGCGGGTTTCCGACGCGGGCGAAATCATGCCGCCAAAATCGACCTGGTTCGAGCCGAAGTTAAGGGATGGATTATTGATTCACGAGATTTAGTTCAAAGCTCCGTTAGGAGCGAAATGTTTATAGACAGCGTCCCATAATTAGACCTACTCCGGCATGAGCGGCGCACTGGCCGCTCATGCCGGAGAATCCAAAAGGATTTTTAGGCTCCAAGAACTATAAATATTTCGCGCCTACGGCCTCCCACTCACGCCAAGGCGGCAAAAACTTCGTTCGACAGCAGCGCACCGCGCGTCGTTAGCTGCAACGACGCCTCGTTGATTTTGATTAGCCCCGCTTCCGCCAATCGATCGAGGTCGCCGTTGTATTGCTCGCGTAAGTCTTTTCCGAACCGGGCACGATAGCTTCGTAAATCAATCCCCCGCATTAAACGCAGCCCCAGAAAGATAGCTTCGGATCGCACATCTGCTTCGCTCAACTCAGTCCGCTCATTAATTGGCGATTCACCGCCCCCAATCAACTCAACGTACTTTGACGCGTCGCGTTCATTCGCCCAACGCCGCCGCGCGCCATCGTACGAATGCGCCGAGCAGCCAAAGCCGTAATATGGCGCGCCCGTCCAGTACTTCGTATTGTGTCTCGCTTCGAAACCTGGCAAACAGAAGTTCGAAATCTCATAATGCTGATAACCGGCGCCACAAACTTCTTCGATCATGAGCGCATACATTTCCGCGGCCAGATCATCGTTCGGCTTCGGTCGCATGCCGCGCTCAATTTGGTCGTGAAGGGGCGTGCCTTCGTGCACATCTAGCAAATAGAGCGACAAGTGTTCGGGATGCAGTTGCAGCGCGCGACGAAGATTCCGTTTCCAACCATCGAGTGTCTGGCCCGGCAGTCCGGCAATCAAATCAAAGTTGATGTTTTCAAATCCCGCGTCGCGCAATTGGCCAAACGTTCGGTCGATGTCGCCTGAATCATGTGTGCGCCCGAGCATCTTCAATTCGCGATCGTCAAAAGTCTGCGCGCCAAAGCTTGCGCGATTGATGCCGAGCCATCGCCACTCCAGCAATTTTTCGCGTCGGGATTCGCCGCTTGTGCCGCCATCTCCCGGATTGATCTCCAGCGTCACTTCGGCTGTATCAGCAACCCCAAACCGGTCATTGATTGTTTTCAAAACGCTTTCGATCTGGGCCGCGCTTAACAACGATGGCGTGCCGCCACCGAAAAAGACTGTATCGACTTCAGCGGGCGTGGGGATTTCTGACCAGCGTGCGATCTCTTTCTTCAGCGCTTGTACATATCGGTCGGCAGCGTTGCTCTCGAACATTCCCGTCGCAAAGTCGCAGTACGAACAACGGGATCGGCAGAAAGGAATGTGAATGTAAATTCCTGCGCGAGACATTTCCGTGCACAGCTTACGCAGATTAAGCCGAACCATTCAAGCGACGCATGCCGTTCTTCCTGGCTACTGCTTCCTGCCTCCTGGTTCTGTTCTGGTTTTATGCTCAGTGTACCGTTTGAATGCTTGCCCTGCCGTATCAGCTCGACGGAATTCCACTGTTCTTCGCCGGTCGGGCATTGGCATGAAGGTTGATGAATAAGAGCTTGGATCTAATTTGCAAACTTGCCCGACATCTCAACTTACAAGACAAGAGGGAGGACTGATATGGCAGATGACAGAGCAAGGAATCAGGGAATGAAACAGGGTACCGGTGAAGGCACCGGGCAACATGCGCCGGGCCGTAATCCGCAGGACGATCGTTCAGCCGGTCAGCGGAACGACCAAGCCCGCGGCATTCAACACCAGCAACCCGGTCGCCGCTCAGACTT
>DASYTZ010000120.1:0-6260 GCA_036001745.1 Pyrinomonadaceae bacterium | reverse complement strand
CAGGCGAAGGAGCGCTCGATAAACAAGATCGGACACGCGCTTCACGATCTCGATCCGATTTTTGATGAATTCCTCGCCGCGCCGAAATCGAGGAACTAGTTTCAGATTTAGGCATCGACCAGCCGTTGCTGCTGCAATCGATGTACATCTTCAAGCAGCCGAACATTGGCGGCGAAGTCACTTGCCATCAGGACGCGACGTTTCTTTTCACTGAACCGCTGCGCATAGTCGGTCTCTGGTTCGCGCTGGAAGACGCCACGATTGAGAACGGATGTCTGTGGGCGATTCCGGGCGGTCATCAGCTTGGACTGAAGTCGCACTTTCTGCGTGCCGCAGGCGGAGGCACACGCTTCGAAGTGTTCGACAACTCGCCGTGGCGGGAAGAGAATTTGCAGCCCCTCGAAGTCGAGAAGGGAACTCTGATCGTTCTGCATCCGCTGCTGCCGCACCTCAGTCGCGAAAACCGCTCACCGAAATCCAGACACGCCTACACGCTTCACATCATTGATTCTTCGGTTCATTATCCATCAGGCAACTGGTTGCAACGATCGCCTGAGATGCCGCTGCGCGGCTTCTGACCGAAGTCCGCAATGCAACTAATGTGAATCCGGAAAAAATATTTTTCTTGACATGCACAATCCCTTTCGATAGCGTGCGCGCACCTCGCACATGAAGGCTGAATCCCAGAGCCTGCTGACAGTTTGCATACTCACGATCCAGCCTTTTGATTCAACTCTGCGACGGATGATTTCAAGCTGGAGGTAAAACTATGCACCCGATGTTTCCGGTGAGAGCCGGCTTCCTTTCCGTTCTACTGGTAGGCTTTGCGCCTGTCGCTTTCTCGCAACCTTCACCTGCTGAGCCCGCGGCGAGTCCTGCGCCGCTAGAAATTATTTACACAGGGAAACTGCTCGGCTATTTCCGTAGCCCGTCACATCAGTCGAGCGGGTCCGTTAAAGGTTGTGGCGGCTTGCCCAACTCACCGGACAGCGACGCGGCCACCAAGTTCCTGACTGAGCGGAAGAACCATCAGAACGCGATCCTGGTTGCGACGGGAGACAATTTCTCGCCGCAGCTCGAGGCTCGTGTCTTCGAGCCTGCTCCTCCAAAGTCGGCCGTGGCAAAACCAGGTGACTACGTTCCGGGCAATAAAGAACTCTACGTTTGGTACCACTCGACAAAAGCCCAGCCCGAAAGTCCGGCTGATAACAATACTTGGGTCTTTTATCAGAAGGCTGTGAAGATTAAGGAGTTGCTGAACCAGATCGAAAACGGAATCGCGCCGATCCCTACTGACAACGTTGGATGCTTTCTTTATCAATCGCGGCTCACCGCGCTGGTTCCGGGCAAGCACGATTTTTATTTCGGCGCTGAACGAGTTCGTCAGTTGGCCCGGTTCATGGCAACGCTGCCAAAGAACCAGGGCTCAGAGCCGCCTCAAATGTTAGGAGCGAACTTGGTGATCAAGACTGCAGGGTTAGCGGCTCCGCCACCATTGCCGAAAGCAGACGAATCAAAATGGCCTGAGGGCTATTCCATTACCGGCCTCCGCGAGGGAAAGTCTGTTTACCCGTTTGCTTCCTTGGTGCGTGTGAAAATCGCCGGACCAGAGAATGTAAACCTAAAGGACGAATTCGATACTTGGTCAAAACACGCCACCCCTACGAGATCGTTATTCGATAGTTTTGTTCGGGAGAAGTTGTCCTCAGGTTCGACGTGGCAGAAATTTGCTGATGAGGTTAAGGCGTTGGGGCCTTCCAGTGAATCGCAAGCATTGCAAACCGTTTACATTTGTCCGGCGAACGCCTCAAACCAACTTCTCATCGCCGATTGTAACAACGCGGGATGGAGAGCAGAGGACGATTCACCGCACGCCGGCGCAATTCGCCTAACCGCGACGGATGTGACTTATACGATCGCGATTCGACCATACCCCACCTCGCAGCCCGGAAAGAATGGGCACTATTCAACTTTCGAGCCCAGCAAAAGTTATGGCTTCTGTTTGCACCAGGGCATCTTCAGCAAAGGCGTAGAAAAACAGTGCCTGCGCTTTTCGGTCTTTACGCCATTCTTTTCGTTTCCGCACACGGTACCGTCGAGTGGATCAAACTTTATTGATCCCGATCCATACGTCCTTCTACCGAACGCCCAACCGGAAAACGAAGTCGCCATCTTCGGGGTCGTCGACCCAAATCTAGGTGAGCGAGTCGGCGTTCTGAATTTCTCATGGCTGAACAAAGACGACAACCTCAAGAGCGTCGTGTCGGCTGAGGATCCAGCGCTGGCACTGCGGCAGCAGCTTGATTATTTCGCGCAGAAATACAAGAACGAGCATCAGCAGAAACAATTCGCCGGCTTGAAAATTCTGCTCGCGCAGATGAGTCCGCAACTTGCGCGGGTCCTCGCCGCGCGCTTTCCAGAATTTCAGGTAGTCGTCACGGAGGCTGATGACGAGCAGGCCACGCCTGAGATCAGCCAGCAATCAACCTGGTCCGCGACAAGTGGCAAAGGCACCGCCTTCGTGGCGGTTCCCGCTAAGTCGTTCGATGAGGGTAGCAAGAGCCCCCGCGTAAGCATGGGAATTCTTGAGGCGTCGATTACGTCGACGGCTGCCGACAACTCAACGCCGCAGACATGGCTGGTGTCTGCCACACCGAATCCCCCAGTATCTGCCAGCGAGCTATTGCCGGCGCAAAATGCCGCTGCTGGGGCGACAACTCTTACGAAACGGATCGATGAGGCACTCAAGCGCTGCGCTTCTATCTATCCCAAAAACGTGGATCCGGATCACTTGAAGTTGTTGACGCTGTGCGCCATTCGTGAGCGCACCGGAGCCGATGTGGCCCTGCTGCAAAAACGCGATTTCTTCGATCTCAAATCGGATAAAGCCGACCGCCAACGCTACCTGGACGCGATCGATCGCGTACAGTATCAGCAGACGCTTGATCGAATTCTTTGGAAAGGAGATCTTCTCACTCTCCTTTATGTGCCCGGCAGCGCCATCAAAAAGGCCATGGACCAATCGAAGAAATTCAACAACGACGATGCGAATATCCTTTCACTCTCAGACGAGAGGAACCGAGGATTCGAATTCCTGGGGATCACTTTCGATGGCGAACAATACTTCATCAATGAAATGCCGCTTGATGACAAGAAGATTTACGCAGTGGCCACGACTGATTACATCGGCGCGGGAGATACGGGATATCCGGACTTCAAAGCAGCCGCGCTGAATCCAAAAACGATTGCCCAGCAATTTCCGCAGAAGCTGGATGTCATCAGCGGCATTGTTTGTCGCGTGCTCTTTCAGACGAAAGCCGACGCGGACCAATTCTGTCTTCCACGTTTGCACCGCGACGATTATTTGGATCAAACAGTGGCAAAGGGGCCGGCATCTCCCAAAGCTTCCAATCTTGTCGCCGACATATGGGACGTCCTGCCGTTTAGGATTCCTCCCCGCGACCCGGCCTCGCCATCGATTCAGGAAGTGGCGCAGCGCCGTCCCATTTGGACGCTAGGGCTGCGAAATTTCAGTTTCGGCTTTAACGGTCTGAGTAAAAACCTTACCGATTCGCAAGTTTCGCAGAAGTTTGCCGGCATTCCCACGTCAGGCGTTACTGCGCGAAAAACCAGTACGTTTACCGCGCAACTTGATTCGAGGCTGTCTCGCAGTTCCCACAGCAACGAGTTCTTTGTCGGTCTGGGCGCCGATTTCAAGCAGCAGTCGACCGGCGACGCGAGTCCGCAGATAGTCCAAATAAATAATCGTGTGACTAGCGACGCAGGACTCGTTCACGCTTTGCGCGGCGGACGCTCGCAAACGCGCGTCGGTCTGGCTTTGTATGTTCATGCGGAAGCTCCGTTACAAAAGCCGTTCTCGAGTTTCACGTTATCCACGCAGGATCGATTACGAATCACGCAAGATCGGAACTTTTTGATTCTGCCGCGATTGGGCTTGCGGTGGCTCAATCGCGGAAACTCATTTGAGGGGGGAATCCAGGCTGGCCGAGAAATTAATGCCTTTGCCGGCTATAGTTTCAACACGCGCGGAACTATCGTCACGTGCCCGCCGAACTCTACCGAGACGTTTGCGGGTTGCGTAAATAGATTGATCAAAGCCGGGACCGTGACGAAGGACTCCGTAGCCTCGGCGATTGTGGACAACAGGCCACGCACCGGCTTGTATTCCCGAATCAATCTGACAATTCCATTAACATCCAAGGCCAAATACGTCTTTAGTGAAGAAGGTGACTACTTCTTCAACTCTCACGGTGACAATGCGATCGACACGCGTTTGCGCGACATTTCGAAGCACAGCCTGAAATTCAACATCTGGCCCAGTCTCTCCATCGGCCCAACGCTGCAGATCCTGCTGTATAAGAACAAATTGAACGGGGATTTTCTGTTTCAACGGCAGTTTGGTTTTGAAACTACTCTCAGTTTCGATCTGTTCAACCGCCGCAAGAAATTGGTGCAGATCAAACACAAGCCGTAACGGAGGGTGCTTATTCAACGGTCACTGACTTCGCCAGGTTTCTTGGCTGGTCGACATCGCAACCGCGTCGCACGGCGATGTGGTAAGCGAGCAGTTGCAGCGGAATGATTGAAAGCAGAGGCGAGAGCAGGTCGCTCGATGGTGGGACAGAAATAACGTGATCGGAAACGACGGAAGACATCGTGTCGCCTTCCGTCAGAACCGAAAGCACAATGCCTTCGCGCGCTTTTACTTCCACGATGTTGGAATGCGTCTTCTCGTAACGGAGCTCGGAAGAGCGATTGCCGGCTTCGCGTGTATTGATGAACATTACCGGCAGCCGCTCGTCGATCAGAGCGTTTGGCCCGTGCTTCATCTCGCCTGCCGGATAGCCTTCCGCGTGAATGTAAGAAATCTCTTTCAACTTCAGTGCCCCTTCGAGCGCAATCGGAAAGTTGATGCCACGGCCGAGATAGAGAAAATCCGTTACCCGGAAGAATTCGCGGGACAGCTCATCGATCACTTCCGATTGATTGAGTAGGTGCTCCATCTTGACCGGAAGTTCCGCCAGTTGCCTCACATGCGCGAGGCTCTGTTCATCGTTCAGAGTGCCGCGCAATTGCCCGAGATACAGCGCAAACAAATACAGCGCGATCATCTGCGAGGTGAAGGCCTTCGTTGATGCGACGCCGATTTCGGGTCCGGCGTGGGTCAGAATCGTGCCGTCGGCTTCGCGAGTGATCATCGAACCTTGCACGTTGCAAATCGACAACGCCTTAACGCCGCGCTCTTTCACTTCGCGCAATGCGGCAATCGTGTCCGCCGTTTCGCCTGATTGCGAGATAACCAGCAGCAGAGTGTTCTCGTCGAGCACCGGGTCGCGATAACGAAACTCGGACGCGTAATCGACATCAACATTCAGGCGCGCAAGCTGCTCGATCATGTACTTGCCGGCAAGTCCCGCATGCAGCGACGTTCCGCACGCGGCGATCTTGATCGACGTGAAGCGCTTGAAATCTTCCTCGCTGATGTTTTTCATCTGGTCGAGGAACACGCGACCGGTGGCGTGCGAGATTCGTCCCTCGACGGTTTCGCGCACGGCGCGCGGCTGCTCGTAAATTTCTTTGAGCATGAAATGCTTGAAGCCGCCCTTTTCCACTTGAATCGGATCCCAGGTGATGCGCTGCTGTTCCGGCTGAACTTCTTTGCCGTCAAAATCGGTTACGCGAATGCCGTCCTTCGTCATGACGGCAATCTCGCCATCGGCGAGAAAGAAAACGTCGCGTGTGTGTTCGAGAATCGCCGGCACGTCGGAAGCGACAAAAAACTCGCCATCGCCCAGTCCCATGACGACGGGCGGGCCCAGTCGCGCGGAGATGATTGTGTCCGGATAGTCGGCGGAAATAATCGAGAGCGCAAAAATACCACGCAGCCGTTGCACTGTTTGTCGCACGGCCGTTTCAAAATCCGCACCGTTCTTCAAATACTCTTCCACCAGATGAGAGACGACTTCAGTGTCGGTTTCAGTGACAAACTGATGGTCTTTCTGGCGCAGCTCGTCTTTGAGCTGCAGATAGTTTTCGATGATGCCGTTGTGAACTACGATGACGCGACCGGTGCAGTCGCGGTGCGGGTGTGCGTTTTCTTCAGTCGGCCGGCCATGCGTGGCCCAGCGTGTGTGGCCGACGCCATAAGTTCCGGAAAGCGGATTCTGTTGTAACGCGGCTTCCAGATTGCGCAGCTTGCCTTCCGCGCGCCTGATTTGCAGTTCGTGCTCGCCGTTGAC
>DASYTZ010000119.1:0-34361 GCA_036001745.1 Pyrinomonadaceae bacterium | reverse complement strand
CGAAGGCGCTGCTGGAAGCGGACGATCTGTATTCAAGAGAAAAGCTGAGCGAGTACGCGCACACTTTGAGTTTCTGGTGGTCATCAACCGGGCTTGATTACTTCCGCGGTTACCTGCCGAATCTGCGGCGGACGTCGCGCGCCGACATTAATCGCTACGTAACGACCTACATTCAGGGCAAGCCGCATGTCGGCCTGGCGCTGATTTCACCGGAAGCACAACAACAGATCAAATTGACGTCTGAGGAGTTGATCGGGCAGTAGTTATTTGACACTTGTCATTTGACATTTGTCATTGGCGAAATTGCGAAGCACCGACGGACGCTCGAACAAAATATTTGGCGCTGATGAGATATTCAGAATCACAATTTGCAAATGAGAAATGTCAAATGACAAATGTCAAATCGTTTTTAATTGGCGCAGCACTGCTCTGTGTTTCTGTTTTTTGCGCGGCTACTGCGTTCGCGCAAACCCCGACGCCCACACCGTCGCAATCAACTGATTTGCAAAGCCTGATCGCGAGACAGGCGGCGCTGGTCACCGAATTCGAAGTCAACGGATTGAAAGTGCTCGTCAAGCGGCGCGAAGGCAGCCAAACCGTCGCGGCCGGCCTTTTCTTGAGAGGCGGTTCGCGCAACATCACGACAGCCAACGCCGGTATCGAAACCCTAATGCTGGACGTGATGTCGGAAGGCAGCGCTGGTTATCCGCGCGAACGGTTGCGTTCAGAGTTGGCGCGCACCGGAACCGTAATCGGTTCGAGCAGCAACTATGATTATTCCGTGCTCTCTTTTACTTCGACCCGCGCGAATTTTGACAGCATGTGGAATCTGTTCACCGACGTCGCGTTGCATCCGGCATTCACAAAAGAAGACTTCGATCTGACAAAGACACGCGCACTGACTGGTCTCTCGGATGACACGGACGATCCGGATACTTACCTGCAAAGGCTTCAGGAAAAAGCGGCCTACGCTGGCCATCCTTACATCAACCGTCCAGAGGGAACGGTTGAATCCGTTTCGCGGCTGACGTTGGACGACGGGCGCCGCTATCACCAGCAGATGATGGAAACGTCGCGACTGATGCTGGTGATTGTCGGCGACCTCGATGCCAATCAGTTAAAGACGCGCATCGCGGCGTCGTTCGGGAAACTGCCGCGCGGTAACTATAAAGCTGACGCCGTGCCGCAACTTTCATTCAGCGCATCGACAGTCGAAATCACGCAGCGCGGATTGCCGACGAATTACATTCAAGGCTTGTTCGCGGCGCCGCCGATAACCTCTCCCGACATCTATCCAATGGAAGTCGCGTCCGCGATGCTGCGCGATCGCGTCTTTGAAGAAGTACGCGTGAGGCGAAATCTTTCGTACGCGCCCAGCGCTTTTCTTTCCAGCCAGGGGGCGAACGTCGGTGGCATTTACGTCACGGCCGTCGATGCCAATCAAGCGGTGCGTGTGATGCTCGATCAAATCCGAGGTCTCCAAACTCAGCCGCTGGATCAATCCGACATCACAGGTGTCGTCTCGCAGTATCTGACTACATACTATCTGGGCCAGGAAACGAACGCCGCGCAGGCCGCGAACCTGGCAGAGTACGAGCTAATCGGCGGCGGCTGGCGCAATTCGTTCGAGACAATCGCAAAGCTTCGCGCCGTTACACCTGCCGACGTGCAGCGCGTCTCGCAAAAATACATGCGCAACATTCGCTTCGTCGTGCTTGGTAATCCCGCGCAGATCGACAAGAACGTTTTCACCGGACAAGTAGGAAACTGATTTGGAGCGTGCCGGCTTGACGACGGTTTGGATCTGTTTCACGAATCCAAAGCGACGTCTCTCCTTACGTCTGCCGCCGCACTCCAAGACGCTTGCTGAATGAATGCTCATTCAGTATTATCTAGCGGCCATGATAACTGTGAAAAAGGCTGCGGTGCTGGGCGCGGGCACGATGGGCGCGCAGATCGCCGCGCACCTCGCGAACGCTGGTGTTCCGACGCTGCTACTCGACATCGTTCCGAAGGACGCTGATGCGCAGGATCGAAACGCCATCGCTCGTGCCGGATTCGAAGCCGCCAAAAAAGCTAAACCCGCAGCGTTCTTCACACCCGGTCGCGCTTCTCTCGTCAGCACTGGAAACTTCGAAGACGATCTCGCGAAGCTGAAAGACTGCGATCTGATTATCGAAGCAGTCGTCGAGAATCTCGAAATCAAGCGCAGCTTATTCGAGAAAGTCGAGCAGCATCGAAAGCCCGGTTCAGTCATTGCTTCGAATACCAGCGGCATTCCGCTCAAGCTTCTCGCCGAAGGACGCTCGGAAGATTTTCGCGGACATTTCCTCGGCATGCACTTTTTCAATCCGCCGCGCTACATGCACCTGGTCGAATTGATTCGCACCGAATGGACGAAGCCGGAAGTCTCGTGCGCGATGTTTGGATTTCTCGATGAGCGCCTCGGCAAAGGCGTCGTCGTCGCAAAGGACCGGCCGAACTTCATTGCGAACCGCATCGGCACGTATGGCGCGCTGGTGACCATGCGCACGATGCTCGAAGACGGTTACTCGATCGAAGAAGTCGATAAGATTACGGGGCCCGCGGCCGGTCGTCCCAAGACAGCGACGTTTCGCACCTTCGATCTCGTCGGACTCGACGTGTTCGCTCATGTAGTCAGAAACCTCCACGAAAATCTTCCTGACGATCCAGAGCGCGAAATGTTTGTCATGCCTGAGTTCGTCACGAAGATGATCGAGCGCGGTCTCCTCGGCAACAAAACGAAGGCCGGTTTCTATCAGCGAAAGAAAGGCGAAACGGACAAGCGCGAGATTTGGGCGATTGATGTACAAACCCTCGACTACAAACCGGCGCAGAAAGTGAAACTGCCGTCGCTCGACATGGCCAAAAACGTCGAGGAAACACGTGAGCGAATCAAAGTGCTGGTTTGGGCAAAGGATCGCGTCGGTTCGTTTCTCTGGAAAACAATTTCGAAGACCCTTACTTACACGGCTGAACGTATCCCGGAAATCGCCGACACGGTCGTCGAAGTCGATCGCGCCATGCGCTGGGGATTCAATTGGGAACTGGGGCCATTCGAAGTTTGGGACGCGATTGGCGTCGAAAAATCGGTCGCGAAGCTGAAAGAGGAAGGCCACCCCGTTCCCGCGAATGTGCAGGCCATGCTCGACGCGGGGATTAAATCTTTCTATCGAAAGAAAGATGGTCAGCAATTCTTTTACGACTTCGCTTCCGAAGAGTATCGGCCACTCGCGGATCCGCCCGGCACCATCAATCTGAAGTCACTTAAGGATCGTGGCACTGGCGTCCCGCCCGTGAATCACGCGCAAGATGCGCGTGCCACGACCGCAGTCATTAAGAAGAATTCCGGCGCGTCGCTAATCGATCTTGGCGATGGCGTCGCGTGTCTCGAATTTCATTCGAAGATGAATTCGATCGGCGGTGACACGCTGGAGATGCTGAAGTTTGCGATCGGCGAAACGGAAAAGAATTTCGTTGGGCTGGTGGTCGGGAATCAGGGCGTGAACTTCTCAGTCGGCGCGAACTTGATGCTGATGCTGATGGAGGCGCAGGACGAAAACTGGGAAGAGTTGGAGATGATTGGCCGCTACTTCCAATCATCGGTCATGAGCCTGCGCTATTCGCCAAAGCCGGTCGTGGTTGCGCCGTTTCAGATGGTTTTCGGTGGCGGCTGTGAGATGGTTTTGCACGCGGATCGCGTGCGCGCCGCGGCGGAGACATACATCGGGTTGGTCGAAGTTGGCGTCGGAATAATTCCCGCCGGCTGCGGCACGAAAGAGATGTTGGTGCGTAACATGGATTCTATTCCGGCCGATATGAAAGACGCCGACCCATTCCCATTTGTGAAGCGCGCGTTTGAAACAATCGCCTTGGCTAAGGTCGCAACCTCTGCCGAAGAAGCGCGCGATTTTGGATTCCTGCGCGAAGAAGATTCGATTTCGATGAACGCCGATCGTCTGATCGCAGACGCGAAGAAGCAGGTGCTGGCGCTGGCCGCAGGTGGTTACGTGCAACCGCAGCAGCGCACGGATATTCTCGCGTTGGGTGCGCCGGCGCTGGCTACTCTGAAACTGGGCGTGCATTTGATGAAGCGCGCGGGATACATTTCTGATCACGATGCGCTGATTGGCGAGAAGCTGGCGCGCATTCTGACGGGCGGCGATCTGAATCACGCAACGCGCGTGAGCGAGCAGTACCTGCTCGATCTCGAACGCGAAGCTTTTCTTTCGCTGATCGGCACGCGCAAGACGCAGGATCGAATTGCGCACATGTTGAAAACGGGGAAGCCGCTGAGGAATTAGTCCAAAGTCTTACGTCCAAAGTCCAAAGTCTCGTTGGACAATCGGACGTTAGACATTGGACGTTGGACTTTGGACAAAATGAATATGAAAGAAGCAGTAATCGTATCAGCAGTTCGCACCGCCGTCGGCAAAGCGCCGAAGGGCACTTTGCGCGACACGCGGCCCGACGATATGGGCGCCGCCGCGATGAAGGAAGCCATCGCTCGCGTCCCGGGTTTGGAAGCGTCCGAGATCGACGACGTCATCATGGGATGCGCGATGCCTGAAGCGGAGCAAGGCATGAATGTCGCGCGCGCGGCGGCAATTCGCGCGGGGCTGCCGGTGGAAACCAGCGCCATGACCATCAATCGTTTCTGCTCTTCGGGGTTGCAGACGATCGCGATGGCCAGCGATCGCATTCGCACGAACGGCGCGGAAGTGATTGTCGCCGGCGGTCTGGAATCGATGTCGATGATTCCGATGGGTGGCCACATCATTCGCCCGAATCCGACTTTGATTGAGACCTATCCTGATTTCTATCTCAGCATGGGACTGGCGACTGAGAACGTCGCGCGTAAATACAAGGTGACGCGCGAGCAACAGGACGAGTTCGCGTTGCGCTCGCATCAACGCGCGATAGCCGCGCTCGATGCGGACAAGTTCCAAGACGAAACTGTGCCGCTGACCGTGACAGTTGAAGAGTTGGACGCTAAAGGCAAGAAACAACGCAGCGAAATCGTTTTTGACAAAGACGAAGGTCCGAGACGCGATTCGACGCCTGAGGCTTTGGCGAAATTAAAGCCCGCATTTCAGATGAACGGCACAATCACCGCCGGCAATTCTTCCCAGATGTCGGACGGCGCGGCGGCAGCGATCGTGATGTCCGCCGAGCGAGCGAAGAAGCTCGGCGTGAAGCCGATGGCGCGACTAGTCGCGTACGCCACGGCCGGCTGTCCGCCCGAAGAGATGGGCATCGGCCCGGTTTACGCGATTCCCAAAGCGTTAAAGCTCGCCGGCCTAACGCTCGATGACATCGCCGTGATCGAATTGAATGAAGCTTTTGCGGCACAATCACTGGCGGTGATCAAGATGCTCGAGCTGAATCCTGACAAAGTGAACGTTAATGGCGGCGCGATCGCACTTGGCCATCCGCTGGGATGCACGGGAGCAAAGCTGACCGCGTCGATCCTGCGCGAACTCGAACGACGCAACGCGCGGTACGGCATGGTGACGATGTGCGTGGGCGGCGGCATGGGCGCCGCGGGAATATTTGAGAGACTCTGATTTGAATGACGGCAACTGAAATTTTTGAGTCAGTGACAAACGGCGGTAGCAGTGATTTCACCTTGCTGGTCGAAATCCTGTATCGACACGGCCGCTGGTGTCTTGTCGGCGGGCTCGCAGTGAATTGCTACGTTGAGCCGGTATTCACCGTCGATGCCGACATCGTGGTTGCAGCCTCTGAATTGTCAGCAATTCAAGCGGAATTGATCGCGCGTGGTTTCGACGTCACTGAGCATGAACACTCAGTCAACGCACAAATGAGAGCAGCGACCTTCGAATTCAATTCACCGTCGATCAGCGCTACCAGAAATTCCTTGCCGATACTGAGATGATGAGAGTTCTCGGCGAAACAGTACCAGTGGCGTCTTTAGAGAACATCGTGCGGGGAAAGGTCTGGGCCTGGAGCGATCCGAAACGGCGTTTGTCAAAAAGAAAAAAGGACGAACTCGACTTGATTCGGATTGCTGAGAAGTATCCTCAGCTTCGCGAGCTGATGCCTCCAGCAATTACTGACCAAATAGAAAACGCGTAACCGTTTCAGATTCGATAGTCGAAAGGACTCGTTATGTCAGCCGCAATCGAACAAAAAGAAATCATCAAAGGCGGGAGTTTTCTGATCGGAGAGCTCACACCGTCTGAAGTCTTCACGCCTGAGGATTTCAACGAAGAGCATCGCATGATCGCCGACACGACGCGCCAGTTCATGGACGCGGAGGTTCTGCCGCGCATCAACGAACTGGAAAACAAAGATTGGAAACTGGCGCGTGAACTGGTGAAACAGGCTGCCGAACTCGGCCTTGTCGGCGCGGGAATTCCGGAAGAGTACGGCGGCCTGGGCTTGGATCAGACAAGCGGCGCCCTCATCGCAGAGAATATCGGACGCTCGGCCTCGTTTGCCACGACGCTCGGCGCGCAAAGCGGAATTGGCTTGCTGCCGATCGTTTACTTCGGCACTGAAGCAGCAAAGAAGAAATATCTGCCACCGATTGCCGCGGGCGAGATGATTACGGCTTACGCCTTGACGGAGGCGGGCTCCGGCTCTGACGCCATGGCGGCTAAGGCGACGGCCAAGTTAAGCGACGACGGCACGCACTACACTCTCAACGGCGAGAAGATGTTCATCACGAACGGCGGATTCGCGGACATTTACGTCGTGTTCGCGAAAGTCGACGGCGACAAATTCACGGCCTTCATCGTCGAACGGCAGGACGGCTGCCAACCCGGCGCCGAAGAACACAAGATGGGCATCAAAGGTTCGAGTACGACACCGCTGATCCTCTCAGACGCGAAGGCGCCGGTGGAGAACCTGCTGGGCGAAGTCGGCAAGGGCCACAAAATCGCTTTCAACATTCTCAACATTGGTCGATTCAAACTGGGCGCGATGTGTCTGGGCGGAATGAAACTCGCCGTCACTGAATCGGTGAAGTACGCGAACGAGCGACACCAGTTCGGGAAGTCGATTTCTTCATTTGGCGCGATCAAAACAAAGCTGGCCGAGATGGCGATTCGCACCTGGGTCGGCGAAGCAATGACTTACCGCACGCTGGGAATGATCGAAGAAGGCCTGGCCGCGATCGCTGATTCGCACGACATGGACGCGCGCTTGAAAGCAATCGAGGAGTACGCCGCCGAATGTTCGATTATCAAAGTCGCGCTGTCGGAATACTGCGACTTTGTGACAGATGAGATGGTCCAGATTTTCGGCGGCTATGGTTACTCAGCGGATTATCCCGCTGAGCGCGCCTATCGCGACACGCGCATCAATCGCATCTTTGAAGGCACCAACGAAATCAATCGCATGCTGATTCCGGGACGCCTGATGAAGGCCGCGTTGAGTGGACGCCTGGCGCTGCTGCCGGCGGCGCAAGGATTGATGGATGAGATTCTCAATCCGTCCATGCCTTCGTTCGACACGGACGAAAGCTTGCTCGCCGCCGAAACAAAACTCGCCCACAACGCGAAGAAAGTCGCGCTGATGACGCTTGGCACTGCGGCGCAAAAATACATGTTGGGACTCGGCGATCAGCAGGAGATTCTGATGGGTGTCGCGGACATCATCATGGATGCTTACGCGATGGAGTCAGCTATTCTGCGAACACAGAAGATCGCTGCATCTCAAGGCGACCAAGCCGCGGAAAGATTCATCGACATGACGCGAGTTTTCTGCAACGACGCGGTTGAGCGGATTGAAATGCACGCGAAGAACACACTGGCCGCAATGGCTGACGGCGACGAACTGCGCACGCTCCTCGCCGCCCTGCGTCGATTCACGAAAATGACGCCGATCAATACCGTCGCTGCGCGGCAGCGAATCGCCAACGCGATGATTGAGGCGAACCGGTACGTCTAACTAAGTCATTGCCGATTGCCAATTGGCGATTGCCGATTTGCGGGCGACGGCGGTTGTGATTCAATCGGCAATTGGCAATCATAAATCGCAATGAAGATCGTTCCCATCTCACTTCCGACGCCCTTCTACATCGGCGCCGTCAACGTCTACCTCATCAAAGAAGATCCAGTCACGATCATCGACACTGGACCTAAGACGAACGAAGCCACCGATGCGCTTCGCGCCGGACTGCGACAAGCAGGCGTGAATGTTGCGGATATTCGCCGAATCGTGCTTACGCATGCACACGAAGATCATTGCGGCCTGGCGCGTTCGCTGCGCGATGACGCGAAAGATGCGGAGGTGTTCGTGCACGATTGGGAGACCGGCCATCGCGCGGGCCGGCTTGAGCATGAGGATAGTTTGCGTCTGCTGATGCGCGCGGGCGTTCCCGAAGATGAGTTGCGCACGATGCGCGCGCTTTACGACGAGGTGCGGCAATACGCAGACTCGCTCGATGATGATCATTGCACGCCGTTGCAAGACGAAGATGAATTGGAATTCGAAACCGGATCGTTACGCGTGATCCACACGCCCGGTCACACGCCCGGTTCCTGCTCATTCATTCGTGAAGCCGATCGCACCGTCATTGCCGGCGATTGCGTTCTGAAACGAGTGACTCCGAACCCGGTCATCTCCCCCGATCCAATCGATCCTTCACGCCGCTTTCGATCACTGGCCGAGTACCTTGTCAGTCTCGCGCGCGTGCGCAGTTTCGCGCCCACGCTGGTCTACGGCGGGCACGGCGACCCGATTCACGATTACGAAGAACTCTTCAACCGCTATCTTCGCGCCATTAACGAACGTCAGGCGACGGTGCTGCGTCTGGTGCCGAAAGCCGGCGCGACCGCCTGGGAAGTCTCGCGCCAGATGTTTCCCGACGCGGACGACGTCCACCGCTTTCTCGCCGTGTCCGAAGCCGTTGCCCACCTCGATCAGGCGCACGCAGAAGGCAAAATCGCGCTGGAACTGAGCGATGGCCGGGAAATTTATCGACAGCTCGCGGCCGATTGAGCCAACCAGCTTCGCGCCCCAACAAATTGGAACCCACCTGCCTCTCGCCGCGTGAAACGGGCAAAACCCTATCGGAGGATTCATTTATGACAATTCGGAAGCTGCTGCTGACTCTCTCGTTGATTCTCAGTTGCGGTCTGGTAATCGGGACGATCACATACGCTCAGGACGCCCCAAAAGCTCCAAAGGCGCCAGAACTGTTGGAAGCTCCTGAGACGGACGCTTTTGATTTCGACTTCGATTTCGATTTACAGGACGCCCCCGACGCGGATCGTAACTTCACCTTCTTTTTGCAGGGCGGCACATTTCTCGGTGTGCACGCGGAAGACATCACTAAAGAGAACATGGCCACGTACGGCATGCGCGAAGTGCGCGGTGTCGGCGTGAGTGAGGTCGTGAAGGACAGCCCGGCCGAGAAAGCCGGCCTGCGCAAAGGCGACGTCATCCTTCGATTCGATGGCGAGTCCGTCACCAGCACTCGCAAGTTGAACCGTTTGGTGAGCGAGTCTTCGGCGGATCAAAACGTGCGATTGACAGTTAGTCGCGGCGGTTCTGAGCAGGAGATTTCAGCAACGCTTGGCAAACGTCCCGGCATGACGAACATCTTCAACGCAAAGACTCGTGAGGAACTGCGCGAGAAAATGGAAAAAATGAAGAAGGACATGCCGAAGATCAAAGATGGCAACGGGAAGTTCATTTTCACCATGGGAAACTACCGGCGGATTGGCATCGCCACCCAGACGCTGACGAAGCAACTGGCAGATTATTTTGGCGTCACTGAGGGCATCCTCGTCACCTCGGTTAATGACAACAGTCCCGCCGCGAAAGCCGGCCTGAAAGCCGGTGACGTGATCACCGCAGTCGATGGCGAGAAGGTTGATTCACCCGGAGACATTTCTCGCGCCATAAACAAAAAAGATGATGGGCCGGTCACGCTCACGGTCGTGCGCGAGCGGAATACCCGCAGCGTCACCGTAACGCCTGAGAAGCCTCCGGCAGGCGCAGGCGGCTCGGCCGACACCCGGACAATCGTGATCCCGCGCATTGAAATTCCGGAAATTCCACCGGTAACAATTTCAACTCCGCGCATCGTGATTCCCGCAGTTCCAGAAATTAACGTCACTGTTCCTCGTCGGCCGGCGAGGATTGCAAGACAACGCGTTGTGATCATCTGAGCTGGACGCAAACTCGCGTCAGCCTGGGAGCAGCCGCCATCGGGTCGGCTGCTCTTTTTGCTTCTCACGCGACACGCGTATAATTCGCGTCCTATATCGAACCCCAAACCTCGGACTATGGAGTACCCTGACCCGCTCGCGCTTAATCAGCGGGCCGCAAGGACGCTTGAATGTCACAGCCGCAACCCGAAAAGTCCTCGCAACGGTTCATCGTTCACGATCTGACGAAGCAAAACGGGCAGACGAATTTCGCGCGCGATGTACGCGCGGGACTGGCCGCGAATCCCAAGCAGCTCTTTCCAAAATATCTCTACGACGCGCTCGGTTCGAAGTTGTTCGAAGCGATTTGCCACGTGGAGGAGTACTACCTGACCCGAGCTGAAACTGAAATCCTCTCGCGCCACGCGGACGAAATTGTGCGCTCGATTGCCGGATGCCAGACGCTGGTAGAACTCGGTAGTGGCAGCGCGGAAAAAACTCGCAGAGTAATTGAAGCGCTGCTGCGCAATCAGCCCGCGCTGCTGTTTGTGCCGATCGATATTTCGCCTTCAGCCCTGGAAGAAAGTTCGCAAGCTCTGCTTCAAGCGTACCCGCGACTGCGGATCGAAGCATACGCGGCTGATTACTTTGATGGACTGGCGGCGCTGAAGCTGACGGATGAAGGCTGCGTGCTCGTTCTGTTTCTCGGGTCGAACATCGGAAACTTTCAAAAGGACGACGCGGCGAATTTTTTGCGGGCCATTCGCCACGTGCTGCGTCCGGGCGACGCGCTGTTGCTGGGCGCCGACTTAAAAAAGGATCGGCAGATGCTGGAGCGCGCCTACAATGATTCGCTTGGTGTCACGCGCGCATTCATTCTGAATCAGTTGGCCCGCATCAATCGCGAATTCGGAGCGAACTTTGACCTGCGCGCTTTTGAATTGGTTTCCGTGTACAGCGAAGACGTGGGTCGAATCGATGTCTATCTCGAAAGCTTGCGAGCACAATCGGTGACGATTCCGGGACTCGACCTTTCGATTACACTCGCGGCCGGCGAGCGTATTCACATGGAGAATGCTTACAAGTACGACACGGACGAACTGTCGCTGATGGCGCAGCAGACTGGATTTGTGCGGCAGCAAACCTGGACGGATCAAGGAAAGCGATTCAGCAGTAATTTGTTCGTGGCAGTTTGAGTTCAGGATGCAGCTTTGGCAACTCCGCCCGTGTCTTCAGATTTCATTTCCGCGCGCTGCTCCGGTAATTCCAGCCGCACTCTCAACAAACGACGACGCTCGACTTTTTCCACATAAAACTTCAGGCTGTCGTGCTCGATCACCTCGCCGGGCTGTAGCACGTGCCCGGCTTCAGTCATGAGAAATCCGCCAACGGTGATGTAGGTTTCAGATTCCGGAAGCCCAGTTTTCAGGCGCTTGTTCAAATCACGGACAGCCAGCGCGCCATCGAGAATGTACGTCCGCGCATCAACTCTCATGATCTGCTCGTTGACTTCCTCGTCGTGCTCGTCAGAAATTTCGCCCACGATTTCTTCCAGCAAATCTTCAAGCGTGATGATGCCCTCGATGCCGCCATGCTCGTCAACGACGAAACCAAAATGCGACTTTGCTTTTTGCATCTGGCGCAGCACATCTTCGAGCCGCGCCGTGTCTACAATGTACATCGGCGGCTTCAATACATATTCGAGCTTGAACGTCTCAGGTTTCAGCAGATACGGCATCAAGTCTTTGCTGTGAATGAAACCGACGACGTTATCGAGTGAGCTGTCGTAGACCGGCAGTCTTGAGTAACCGTGCTTATTGAAAGCGTCGCGGATGTCTTCCAACGAACAATTGACAGAGATGGCGGCGATTTGCATGCGCGGCACCATCGCTTCCCGCACGAGCGTGTCCGAAAACTCGAAGACCCGATGGATCAGTCGTCGCTCTTCGGCGCGCAGAAAACCACTCTCGCGCGAAATGTCGATCAGCCGGCGCAGTTCGTCTTCGCTGTAAACCGCCGTGTGCTGCAAAGACGATTTCAGCCCGAGGAGACGACCGATAGCCGTTCCGGTACGATTAAACAGCCACAACGGCCAACGAAAAATGTTCGCAAAGATCTCCAACGGCCGCGCCGCGACCAATGCCAGTGATTCGGCGCGATCGAGCGCAACCATCTTCGGCATCAACTCGCCAAGCACGATGTGGAGAAATGTGATGACGCCGAAAGCTATGACAATCGCGAGCACGTGCGCCACGTATGCTGCCTTTCCCGCCGGCGCGATTGCCTCCGCGACCGGTTCAAGCAGCGCAGCGACGGTTGGCTCGCCAATCCAACCCAACGCCAGCGAGGCGATCGTGATGCCAAGTTGCGTCGCAGAAATGAAGAGCGTCGGATTTCCAATCAAGCGCAGCGCCGCGCGCGCCCGGCGACTGCCGGCAGCGGCGCGTGCCTCCAAGCGAGTGCGGCGGACAGACACCAGCGCGAACTCAGCGCCGACGAAGAAACCGTTGGCGGCAACAAGCAACAGCACCGCGGCGAACTTCGTTACGAATTTGACGAGCGTTGCGGAAAACTGGGCGTCACCAGCCAGAAGGCCGAGGAAGTTACTAGCAGGATCGTCCATTGCGAATCGTGGTCAAGCGTTTACAGCTTTGAGTGTCATGATATCACGACGCAAAAAAGCGCGCAGTCATGACGTAGCTGCGCGCTTAAGCTTGGAGCTGATGGTTGAAATTTCTTCAGTGAACGCCTGCGGCTGCTGCCCGGCGTGCGTTGCCGTTTCCTTTGCGCTCGTGGCAAGCGCAAGCCTGGGCCAGCGCATTGCTTACCCGCGGCTCGATGTTGCACTCTGGCTGCCGGCAAACTGCGGCGAGTTCGGAAACGACGAGATAATGCGCGCGCTCAAGCATCCGCTGTTCGCGAAATGAAAGCGGTTTGCTGTGGCTGAGGTAATTGAGATGTTTCAAGACTTCCGCCACCTCAAAAATATTTCCGGTGCGCATCTTCTCTGAGAAGTCTTTAAAGCGATCTTTCCAATCGTGTGGCGGCGTAGTGAAGTCTGCGCTTAGCGCATGGAACAGCGTGTCGCATTCACTGAAAGTGATTGGTTTGCGCAAGCCGACTTCGGCGGCGTTGGAAACTGGAACGAGAACCAGGGAATTTGTTGCGGCGAGGCGAAGCGTGTAAAACGGGAGCGCCGTCGCGCCGATTTGCTTCTGCTCGATTTGCTCGATAGTTCCGATCCCGTGATTAGGATAAACAACCTTCTGGCCGACCTTGAAGCCCACCTTACACCTCCCGAGATTTGAAACGTCACCAGGTAAGTCGCATGCGCGGCTTGGACCGAATAGTTATGCGAGACAAAAAAACCGATCGGGTGTTCTTGAACTGATTGTCCTGAACTGAACTGAGAATAACAAGCGCAGTTAAGAGGCGTCAAGTTTTCCGCGACGATATGATCGCGGCAGAGCAATTGGCGGGCCAGACTAGAGAAATTTTCCATTCGTCATTGGACATTTGTGGTTTGCCATTGAACCTTGCCTCGGAAGCCGCGGATCGCCGAGCGGGATGAAAAAATGAGAAATGGTAAATGACAAATGAAAAATGGTCTTTTAGCCGGCATAGCTTTCATCCTGCTCAATCTTCGAAAGCACCCAGTCGAATTCGCCCGAAGTGATTTTTCCGCCGCAAAATTCGCAGATTCCCACGGCGTTTACTTTCAATGCCGCGCCACAATTCGGGCAATTCAGGTCGGCGCGGGCGGCCGCAGGCTTTGCTTTGCTGTTGCGTATGAAAGTCCAGTACTCGCTCCATTGGCGCAGGTTGGTCTTAGATCCCGCGACGACCTGGCCGTTCTGATTGATGGTGTAATCGAAGCCCTGGGCGAAGATTCGCAGCGTGATGGCCTGATAAAACGCGTCCTGCTTGATCTTCACCGGTTGCATCGCGTTGATTTGATACCGGTCAAGCACATTGCGCAGCTTTTGCGCTTTGTAAGCTTCAATCCAGTAACGATGCATTTGAAAGATATTGTCTGTCTCGTGCGGCCGCGCGCGTTCCCAGTTCAGTGACGACCATGCCTCTTGCAGTTCGCTAAAAATCATGCGCGTGCGCGCCTGGAAATCCGCCCATTTGAACTCGGGATTATTCTGCTCGAAAGCCGCGCGCACGGCCGGTAAGTTCGGTTGGGTGACAGTCGGATAATTCGTGCCGACTTCCTGAACGTCCGAAGTTAACAGCGGCCCTCGCGCTTCGCGACTGAGTGTGCGAATCGCGCGCACGTACCATTGGAACTCGCCGCTTTCTACTTTCGTGCCGCAGAATGCGCACTCGCCATTCGTGTCTTTCTGCAAAGGCGCGCCGCAACGCGGACAATGTAATGCAGTCGCGTGTTCCGGCGTCGGCGAAAGGACGTCTCGCTTTCGCTCAAGCTCCCAACGCTCGCGAACGTAGTAGCTCATCTCGCCACGCGGATCGCCGGCGCGCGGCGTGAACTCTGTGTAGTTCGCTTCGAATTCAACGCTCATCTCCACTTTCGGCGTGGCCAGCCCGCGCACGTCCACGACTTGCATTGCGCCGACGATCACGCCTTGCACGGCTTTCAGTCCCGACTTGTCGGGATTCAATTGCAGCAGCGACGCTCGCGCCCCTTCGCCCAGATACGGCGACAATTCATCAAGGGCAGCTTTTCCCTTCCCGCGCGTCTCATGTGTACGGCCATAGAGCGCATAGCAGAAGTCTGTAAAGATTATTTCCGAGAAGTTTGGATCGAAACGACGAAGCTGATTGAACGCGCGCTGAATATTCTGCACGGGCTGAGTGCCCGGACCGGTCGACAGTCCCAGCACAGATGATGACGACACAAGCGATGCCGGTTTCTTGGAAGGCTTCGCGAAATGGTAAATCACTAAGCCGATGACTATGATGTCGACAGGAATGCCGATCGCGGGATGTTCAATCGTCAGCCACAGCAGAAATCGAAAGATCAGATAGACGAGAACTCCAAGGCCGCCGCCATCTCCTCCGCCACCACCGCCACCTCCGCCTCCGCCTCCGCCGCCGCCGTAGGATTGGCCGCCACCAACGCGAGCGAATGCATCGGTCGCCAAGAATGCAACGGCCAGCACGGCAATGGCCAAAGGCAGCAGCGTGGTCACTAAGCGGCTGAATCTCAGACTCCAAATTCTAAGTTTCAAACGCTTCATCTCAATTCGATTCGGGGGCCGTCAACGAGCTCGTTGGGATTTTCGCCAGTGGCGGGCAAATGTTCTGCAAGAATTTTTCCAAGATTTCGCACCGACTGAACCAGTCTGTCCGGATCGCAATGGCGGGCGACGTCCTTCACTTCATGAATTGCGGTGTTCCACCGGAGCGGCGGCATCGCCTTCAACACGCCGCGATCTGCGAAGACTTCAACCTGCCGCTCGAGCAGTGACACGTAAATTAACAGACCGTTTTCCGCTCTGGTGTTCGCTATGCCCGCTTCGTAGAACATCGCGGCTGCGCCTTGCCGTGCCGCGTTCATCCGAAATTTTTTCGAAGTCAGTAGCCGGCGCAGGAAAGCGGTGCGTGAGCAAGCGAATGCGCCGAGGGCAAATAACGCGGCGACTTCAAACAGCACCCAGAATTCGTGAATTACTAACGGAGAAAAGAGAAAGAACAGCAAGCCGACGAAAGCGAGAATCGCCCCGCACAGGTAATCTGCGTGACGATAAGGTCCCGACCGCCCGCGGATTACGATGACGAGTTCAGCATCCGTATCTTTTTCGATTTCGCAAACGACTTTGGCGATAGCTTCGCCGGCGGCTTTGTCGAACTTCTTCCTCATTGGCTGCGGCAGTCTACCATAGGCCACAGAGACACAGAGGCACTGAGAAAGAATCGACGGAAACAGCTACCCATTCTCTTAATTTCTCTGTGTCTCTGTTCCTCTGTGGCAAACAGCGCCGCAAAATGCAAACGGCCCAGCAGGTGTGCTGGGCCGCCGCAAATAGAATTATCGAACGCGTTATTTGAAGCTGCTGAGAGCTTCCGCTTCGTTGTCGTAAACGTCAAAAACCGTGAGCAGTTTGGTGATCACCAGAAGATCCTGAACTTTCTCAGTCAGGTTGAGCAGCTTCAGTTGGCCACCGCCGCGATTCACGGTGGTGTAATTCGCAATTAGCTCGCCGATCCCGCTTGAATCGATGTATTTGACGCCCTTCAGATTCAAGAGAATCTTCTTGTTGCCGGCGGCAACCAGATTTCGAATCGCGCTACGCAGCGCGGTGCTGCTGTCGCCAATTCGCACTTCGCCATCGAGATCCAAAATAGTGACATCTCCCGCCTGACGTTGGTTAATGTTTAGTTCGGCCATGCCAACCTCCCTACCTTCGTGGGCGACGCTCGGACAGATTCAGCGTCGATGGTGTTAATTGAAATTACTGAGCGCTTCTGCTTCGTCGTCGTAAGCATCGAAAACCGTCAGCAACTTCGTAATCGTGAGCAGATCCTGAAGTTTCTGGGTCAGACTGAGCAGCTTAAGCTGCCCGCCCTCTTTGTTGATCGCCGTGTAGCTGGAGACGAGTTCGCCGATGCCGCTCGAATCGATGTATCCAACGCCCGCCAGATTCAGCAGAATCTTTTTCTTTCCTTCTTCGAGCAGGCGACGCACGGCGCTACGCAAAGCGATGCTGCCATCGCCGATAGTGATTCGCCCGTCCATGTCGAGCACGGTCACGTCGCCGGCTTGTCGTTCGCGGATATTAAGCTCTGCCATGATTCACGATTCTCCTCGAGAGATTTTCGATTTCTGATTTTTGATTTTTGACTGCGTCCTCAGCTATAAAGTTCCGGAATTTTGCTGAGCGCTCGCCTGCAACAATCAAAAATCCAAAATTAGAAATCTAAAATCGTTTGATCATCCGTACTATCGTTCCAACGTCCGATCGCGCTTCCCACGTCACTTCATCCATGAAGCTGCGCATGAGAAAGTTGCCCCGGCCTGAAGTCTTCAGAAGGTTCTCTGCAGCGGTTGGATCCGGCACGCGGTCCGCGTCGAATCCTGCGCCTTGATCTCTTACTTCAATCTCAACGGCATGTGCCGAACAGTTGAGAGTCACCTCGACTTGCTTCGTATCGTCTTCCTTGTTGCCGTGCACAATCGCGTTAGTGATCGCCTCGCGCACGGCCATATCAACGCCGAAAGCCGCTTCGTCGGCCAGCCCACAACTGCGCGCGAACTCAGCCGCCGCGGCGGCAGCGTCAGCAACAGCCTCAATGTGGCTGGGCAAAACGAGTCGAGTCGTTTGTTCGGTCACAAAAGGCGCGGCCTCCCAGCCATGGGAATTGCGGTCTGGCTGCTGACGATTTAATAGCAAACGGAGACGGACGTGTAACACGCTGGCTGGCTGTGTGTCAAGAATGTCCGACAAGCTTCAGCTTGTCGATTGTCATGATTCGATATGAGAAATCACGACAAGCTGAAGCTTGTCGAACATTGGGTTAAGATTCCTTTCGTGATCATTCGTCGCGCCAAACGAATTCGCGGCCACCTGGAAATGCCGGGCGACAAATCCATTTCGCACCGCGCCGCGATAATTGGCGCGCTGGCGAACGGCACTTCGCGAATCAAGCACTTTTCGACGAGCCAGGATTGCGCGGCGACGCTGCAGTGTCTGGCGCAGCTCGGTGTCGCGATTAGGCGTGACGGTTCGGATATTTTGATCGAAGGTATCGGCCGCGACGGATTTCGGGCTCCCACTGAGCCGCTGGATTGTGGCAACAGCGGGACCACGATGCGGCTCCTCGCCGGAATCCTGGCTGGCCAGAAATTCGAAGCAACCTTGACGGGCGATGAATCGCTGCGCTCGCGCCCAATGCAACGAATCATCGAGCCGCTGACGATGATGGGCGCGACCGTCTCTTCCGCCGATGGGCACGCGCCCTTGACCATCAAAGGCCGCCAGCCGCTTAAAGCAATAGACTACGAATTGTTCGTCGCCAGCGCTCAAGTGAAATCGTGCATCTTGCTGGCGGGCCTAAATGCCGACGGACGCACGCGCGTTGTTGAAGATCAGCCGACGCGCGATCACACCGAACGGATATTGCGCTGGTTTGGCGCCTCGATTGAAACCGGTGAAGGAGAAAAAGAAAACGAACGCTTCAGCGCCGTCCAGGGACCGGGAATGTTTCAGGGGCGCGATGTGACTGTTCCCGGCGATATTTCATCCGCGGCCTACTTTATCGCCGCGGCTGCGCTCATCAACGAATCATCGCTCGAGATTGAGAGCGTCGGGCTTAATCCGACGCGGGCGCTCTTCCTGAAGCAGTTGCAGTCATTCGGATTTCATGTTGACGTCGAAAATGTTCGTGAGGAGTGCAACGAGCTGCGCGGCGCAATTCGCATCACAAGCAAGGGCGATCTTTCTCTGCACAGCGACGCGCAGTCAACGCTGACCCTTCAGAGTGCTCTGATTCCACAGTTGATTGACGAACTGCCGTTGCTCGCCGTCGTCGGTTCGCAAATCACCGGTGGTATTGAGATTCGCGACGCGGCCGAACTGCGCGTCAAGGAATCCGATCGCATCGCGGCCACGGTCGCCGGTCTGCGCGCGATGGGCGCTGAGGTTGAGGAATTCGACGATGGCCTGTGCATAAGCGGGCCGACGCTTCTTAGTGGTGCGCAGATCGATTCGCGCGGCGATCATCGCATCGCGATGACCTTCGCCGTGGCTGGCTTGATCGCAGAAGGCGAAACTGAAATCAAAGGCGCAGAGTGCGTGGCTGTTTCATTCCCAGAATTCTTTGATTTGTTGGAATCGGTGGTTGCAAGATGACCGGACGTCGAATCGTGATCGTTGGTTTTATGGGCTGCGGCAAAACCACCGTCGCACAGAAACTCGCGCGCGAACTTGACTGTGACTTCGTCGATCTCGATTCGTTCATACGTCAACGCGAAGGCCGTTCACCGGCTGAGATCATCACCCAGGATGGTGAACCGGCGTTTCGGGAATTGGAAACACTCGCACTCCGTGACGTTCTGCAAGATCGCACTTCATGGGTAATAGCTTTGGGTGGTGGTACATGGATCGTACCGGCCAACCGAACCCTGATCGCTCTTCACGATTGCATGAGCATCTGGCTCGATGCCCCTTTTGAACTGTGCTGGGAAAGAATAACCACAAGCCAAGCAGTGCGGCCTCTCGCTCCCAATCGCGAAACCGCGCTTTCTAAATACGAATCACGCCGCGCCGATTATGCCTTGGCTGAACGAACTATCGTGCTGAACGCTACCGATACGGCCGAAACACTTGCCGAACAAATCTTGAGAGAAAGTTTATGAGATGGCCTCCCAATCTCGTTCGCGTCAACGTGCCGCAAGAGCCTACAATTAAATCGTGACCAAACCAGCAATAGATCTTCGGCTGGATAAGTCGCTGGCCGACGCGCATCGTTGGAAGCACCTCGCGCGCTGGAATGGCGACGGCTATTACGCCCTGAAAACTGGAGACACAGGCGATGTGCCTGTGCGTCTCTTTCTCACGCCGAACCTGCTCGAATCCGCCGAGCAGACTCTCTATCGACAGATCGTGAACGCCACGAGCTTCCCCGGCGTGAAGATGGTCGTGATCACACCGGACGTCCATTACGGGTATGGCGTGCCGGTCGGGTGTGTGCTGATCACTGATTACGAAAGCGGCGCGATCGCGATGGGACCGGTCGGTTACGACATTGGCTGCGGCATGATGAGCGCGAAATCCGACGTTGAAGTCGATGCCGCCACTCCCAAAAAACGTCTGCAATTCAATCAAGCCGTGATGGACCGCATTGAGATGGGTGCGGGCGGCAAGAGTCATCGATTTCGCAACCTGCCGGAATCAGAATTCACGGAACTCGTGCATGGCGGCGCAGAATATTACGTCAACAAGTACGGCGCGACGTTCGATCGCAGTCGGGCTGAACGTCATCGGATTCCGGTCGATGATGACTGGCAACCGCCATATGGCGGCAAAGGAAAACCCGAACGCGGCAGGCACCAGCTTGGCAGTCTCGGCGGCGGCAACCACTTCATCGAGCTTCAGCGTGAGGTGGATTCAGACAAGTTGTTTGTGCAAGTGCACACGGGCAGTCGCGGCTTTGGCCACGGCCTGGCAACGAACTATTTCGAACTCGCACGCGAAGAACGACGCGAAGTGAAAGACATCGATCTCGGCTACTTCACTCCCGATTCGAAACATTATCGCGACTACTTGAACGCCGTCGCCGCCGGCGGCAACTATGCAATTCTGAATCGGCTGATCATTTTCGAGCAGGTCGCCGAAGCGTTTCGCGAAACGTTCAACTCCGATCTCGAATTGATTTACGAGATTAGTCACAACCTTGTGCAGAAAGAATGGCATCCTGAATTTGGCGACGTTTGGGTACATCGCAAAGGCGCGACGCGAGCTTTTCCGGCTGGCTATCCGCTGCTGAAAGGGACGATGTGGGAAGACACAGGCCATCCCGTTTTGATTCCTGGCAGCAACAAGGATTTCAGTTACATCCTGCGACCTCTGCCCGATGCCGTGAAGAGCGGCTACTCGGTAAACCACGGCGCCGGTCGCCGTATGTCTCGTTCGCAAGCGACGAAAACTCTGTCGCAAAGAAAGATCGACGATGAATACGCCGAGGCCGGAATCCTCGTGAACACTGATGGCCATGTGCCAATCGACGAGTCTGCCCAGTGCTATAAGTCTTCGGAAGAAGTAGTGAAAGCGGTGCTCGACGCGGGACTTGCGGAAATTCAGTACAAGCTTTGGCCGCTGTCGTCTTTGAAGGGAATTGAAGAAGGGCCGCGCTGGCGAAAAAGGAAACGACGGAAGCCCGCGCGCGCCTCCAGCGAACACTTCTAATGGAGCGCAGGCATCCCTGCGGTTCACCGGCATCCCTGCCGGTCGCTAGGTTCGCAAACACTCGCAGTTCAAGAACATTTCCTTTAATCTCCCAGTGTGGACAAGTTTCGCATTCGTGGTGGTGCGCCGCTAAAAGGTCGAGTAGCGATCAGCGGCGCGAAAAACTCGGCGCTGCCGTGCATGGCCGCGGCGATTCTCACTCCGGAAACAATCACGCTTCACAACATTCCTTACGTTCGCGACATTATTACCATGCGGCGGCTGTTGGAAGATATCGGCGCGCATGTGCTCACGCCCGAGTTGCGCACACACAAGATTTCCGCCGCCAATGTCGAGTTGATGCAGGCGCCGTACGAATTGGTCAAGACGATGCGCGCGTCGGTGCTGGCGCTGGGGCCACTGCTCGCGCGTTTCGGAAAAGCGCGAGTCTCGCTTCCCGGGGGCTGCGCGATTGGCGCGCGACCCATCGACCTTCACCTGGCATCATTTTCGAAAATGGGGGCGGATGTTTTTCTCGAAGCCGGCGATGTGATAGCGCGCGCGCCGCAGGAGGGATTGGTCGGCGCGGAAATTCAATTCGAAAAGATTTCCGTCACCGGCACCGAAAACGTGATGATGGCGGCGACGCTGGCGCGCGGCAAAACCGTCATTCACAACGCGGCGCGCGAACCTGAAGTACGCGATCTCGCCGAACTGCTGAACAAAATGGGCGCGCGCGTGCGGGGCGCGGGCACGCCGAAGATCGAAATCGAAGGTGTCGAAGCTCTCGGTGGCGCGCAGCACACAATCATCCCCGATCGCATTGAAACCGGAACGTTCATAGTCGCCGGGGCAATCACGAAAGGCGAACTCGAAATCAAAGACTGCAATCCGGAGCATTGCAATCGAATCATTGGCAAGCTGCGCGACGTTGGCGTGGAGATTGAGGAAGTCAACCAGAGTACGCTGCGCGTCAGCTACGGGAAACCGATTCGGGCCGGCGATCTGAAAACCGAAGAATACCCCGGTTTCCCAACCGACATGCAGGCGCAGTACATGACTTTGATGGCCCAGGCAAACGGACGATCAGAAATCACTGAGACGATTTTTGAGAACCGCTTCATGCACGCTTCCGAGCTGCAACGTATGGGCGCACGGATTCAAATCAGCCACGACAAGGCGGTTGTCGAAGGCCCGACGAACCTGATCGGCGCGCGAGTGCAGGCTTCGGATTTGCGCGCGTCTGCGTCGCTCGTGTTGGCCGGATTGATCGCGGAAGGCGAGACGATCATCGACCGTGTCTATCACATCGATCGTGGCTACGAAAAGATCGAAACGAAATTGAAAGCTGTCGGCGCGAACATCGAACGCGTGCGTGAATCGGTTACGTCGCCGCTTACATCGCAGGACGGCGTAGCCGCCTGAGATCGTTTAATGTCTGTGCTATCATGCGCCTATGAGTGAGTCTGATTGTCTTTTTTGCAAAATCATCAACGGAACCGCCGCGGCGGATGTGGTGTTTCAAGATAATCGCTGTGTCGTAATTCGCGATGTGAATCCGCAGGCGCCGACTCACGTGCTCGTGATTCCGCGCGAGCACCTGGAGTCTCTGGACGATGCATCACAACGGGACGAGTTGCTGTTGGGCCACCTGCTGCGTATCTCGGCGAAGGTCGCGAACGATCACGGGTTGAGCGACAGCGGAGGATATCGAACGGTGATCAATACCGGAACCGGCGCAGGACAATCAGTTTTCCATCTTCACGTGCATGTGCTCGGTGGCAGAGAAATGACCTGGCCGCCCGGATGAGTTTCAGAACCGGGAGCGGTAGCGACGGGATCGAGATTCAACGTTGATTCGAGAGATCCTGCTAGCCTGCAAAAAAACGCGCGCCAGTTACGGCGCGCGTTCTTCTTCTCTGAATTAACTGCATCAACTATTCGCTGAATCCCCGCCGTTGCGGCGTTTCCGTCAGCCGCACCGGCACCGTCATGTGGCGTCCGTTACGCACGACTTCGATCTGCACCGTGTCGCCAACCTGATGCTTATCGAGCACGCGATACAGATCGTCGCTGTTCGAGATCTTCTCTCCATCAAGGGCGATGATGATGTCGCCGAGTTCGATGTCACCGTCTTCCGTCTGAACCAAGCCGCGCAGACCTGCATTCGCGGCGGCGCCCCCTGGCTGTACGTTCCAGATCATCGTGCCGTAATCAACCGGTAGACGAACCTGCGCACCGAGCGATTCGACATCGCGCGGCGTCACGCCCAGCTTGGGCCGACGCACGTATCCATTCTGCACAAGCTGCGGCACGACTCGTTTCGCGATGTTCACGGGAATTGCGAAACCCACGCCGGCCGACGCGCCCGAAGGCGATTCGATCTGTGAATTGATGCCAATCATCCGCCCATGCGAATCGAGCAGCGGGCCGCCAGAGTTCCCGGGGTTGATCGAAGCGTCCGTTTGAATTGCGCCTTCAATCGGCCGACCGTTCAGCGCGCGAATCGGCCGTTGCAGTCCGCTGATGACTCCTGTGGTAAGGGTGCGGTCGAGTCCAAACGGATTTCCAATTGCCAGAACTTTCTGACCGACAACCAGCCTGTCTGAATCGCCAAGCGGCACCACCGTAATCGCTTCCGTCGGCTTTTCGATCAAGCGAATCACCGCAAGATCTGTATCCGGGTCGCGGCCGACCACTCTTGCTGGATAGTTCTTGCCACCGCCCAGGCTGACCGTCAGCTTTTGCGCGTCCGCAATCACGTGATAGTTCGTCAGGATGTCGCCCTGCTCGTCGATGATCGAACCGGAGCCTGCGCCCTCTCTGGCTTCAGAAAACAGGCCGAAGAAGTCCCGCGCAATGGTTGTCGATTGAATGTAAACGACACCGGGCGCGATGGCTTTGTAGACTTCGATATTGTTTTGTTCGTCGCTGGCCGTTGATGGATCGGTGATGGACGCTGGCGAATTCACCGTCAGAGCCGAGCTAAATGGATTGAAATGCTGGGATAGTTGCTGGAATCCGAGAACCCCAGCCGAGGCAAACACGGCGGAAGCCAACGCGACTAACAAGATTTGACGGGCTGTTATGCGGTACATATTGCTAGATCTCCTCGTAAAAATGACGGAATTTGCGTACTGCGCTTGAGATGCATTTGCTCAAGTTTACGTTTCCGCAAAGTCGTATTTGCAAAACGCGTCAAGAGCCACAATGGTTCCGTTACTAGCGGCCTGCAAGCCGCCGCAGCCAACCTGGCGATTCCTGTTCCGAGGGTTTCTTACGAAAAGAACGAAAGGACAGTGTAAGGAAGATTGCTTACAAACGTGACCATTACGAGAGGTTTTGAGTAGCCCAGGGCCGAGAGACCGGTCGCAAAATGAGTCAACATGATTGCCCCGTAGACCATCAGCACCAGTTTCATTCCGCGCTGCGCGATAGTCAGATGCGAGCAGCGGTAAAGCACATAAGCGGCAAAGGCCCCGATGGCGAGCTTTGTCAGCATGAAGGGCGCATCGCCAATTTGCATTAGCTGCGCCATCAAACCGTTTCCTTCAGTTGCGATGTCTGAGTGAACCCAGTAGAGGGTGAGTTGTGCGTCGAGCCAGTTAAGAAGAAAGAGCGTGATGCTTTTTGCCAAAGCTCCCATGTTTTTGAGGAGGGGCTCCCTCTCCTTTGCGTCAAAAATTGTTAAAGCTCGGCCCTTCCGAACTTCGAAACCCCGACTGGGTCGGGGTTCCGCCGTCCGTACGGGAAGAAACGAGACTCGCTTCGTGCTACCCGAATTAAAGTTTCAATTTCGCCTGACTTCCTACACCGCAGGCAAATACTTAGCTAAACGTTTCCGTACCGACTACTCTCAAATTCTTCGCGAGCCTAATATACGATTACATTACGCGCAACCCTGATGAAGGATTCAATCGCGAAAGTGCTTAATGAAGCCGTTGACGCTTTGCACGAGGCGTCAATCAGCGAACCTCGAATGGAGGCCGTGTCGCTGCTGATGCATGCGCTGAATGTTGACCGCACGTTCGTGATCGCTCATCCAGAGTGCGAATTGACCGGCGATCAGAATCACCAATTCCGCGCGCTTGTGAGGCGACGGGCCACGCGTGAACCGTTGCAATACATCACCGGTTTCCAGGAATTTTTCAATTTGACGTTTGAAGTGACTCCGGACGTACTCATTCCGCGACCCGAAACAGAACTCATCGTGGAAGCCGCGCTGGATTTGCTGAAACAGGATCCGGCGCCGGTGATAGCTGACATTGGCACCGGTTCGGGATGCATCATTGTGTCATTGCTTCATGAGCTTAAGGGCGCGCGCGGAGTCGCCACGGACAAGTCCTTCGCAGCAATCAACGTTGCGCGGCGAAATGCTGAACACCATTGTGTGGCAGGCCGATTGGAACTGATCCAAACGGATCTTGTTTCCGCATTCTCCGCAATGGGGAACTTATCGATGATTGTTTCAAATCCACCGTACGTTTCGGCGGGCGAACTCCAAAATCTCCAGCCGGAGGTGCGCGATCACGAGCCAATGCAGGCTCTCGTCTCAGGCGACGACAGCCTTTCACACATTCGCGAACTGTTGCGGACGACGCCGTTAGTCCTTCGCGACGGCGGTCACTTCATTTTTGAGATTGGATTCGGACAAGTAGATCGCGTCCGACAATTGATCGACGATCATGTCTGGAAGTTGGTCGAGATTCGGAGTGACTTGCAGAATATTCCGCGAACCTTCGTCCTACAGAAGAGGTGACGTCACCTTGGCAGGCTTTAAGTTCTCTTGCACAGCAGAAGCTGGCGCAGCATCTCTCTGGCCGCGCCATTCCGCCACCCCCTGGCGCGTCAGACTGTAAATCAGCCGCCGGTTATCCAGAACTAGTTTGGCCCACGCGCGCTTGCCCATCTGGGGAAAGTAGATGCCGCGAAAGATCAGCCTCGTTATGAAATGCATAATTCGATGATCGATTGGCTTATCGTTGATTGAGGCGATGGCCTGCTGATTCCGTTCAGGGCTATACGAACGATTCCAGGCTTTGTTTAACTCAGCGTGCGTGTCCGCAATGCTCATTTTCAAGGGCGTGTGGGCCATTTGAAACGGCGCGAAATCCAGCCAATGCTTCGGTCTCGTCAAGCGGCCGGCTTTAACCAGTCGTTCGAAGAGTGGGGTTGAAGGAAAAGGCGTGAGCTGACCAAAGATCGGCAGGCCCGGCGGCCAGGACTCAATCTCTTTCAGCGTCCGATCGGCGACTCCGACTGTGTCGTTGTCCAAACCGAAGATGAATGAGGTGATGGAGTAGATGCCGCGGTCAGCGAGGCGGTTCAGCACGGCCGCGTACTCCGCCGGCTTATTGAAGTTCTTGTTTACGTCAGCCAGATTGACAGAGTCGATGGATTCCATGCCGATGAAGATCCACTTGCCATGCGACGCGGCTATCAGATCAACCAACTCTTCGTCGCGCAGAAGATTGGCGCTGATTTGTGCCGTCCACGGCAGTTGCGCGCCGGCAGCAATGATGTCACGCAGCAGCGACTTGGTTCTTTTGATATTGATGGCAAAGTTGTCGTCAATAAAAAAGACCATCACCTGTTTGCGATTTTTGCGCGCGTGTCTCTTCAATCTGAGCAGTTCGTCAACGACGCTTTCGTTTGTGCGGAAACGAATCGAATCACCAAAGAAGCCTGTGACCGTGCAGAATTCGCAGCCGTACGGGCAGCCTCGGCCGGATTCAATCGGAATCATGTGAACTGATCCCCAGCCTGAACCCTGACGCTTTAACAGCGGCCGGATGACTCCGGGCACCAGATCGAACTGTTCCAAATCCATCTTATCCCAGGGGATCTCGGGATAAGGCTGTAAGCTCGGCTTGCGCTCTTTTCCGGTTTCGTCGAGTGGCTCGTATATCTCTTTCAATTGCCCGCGCGCCGCGTCGGCAACTATTCGTGGCCACGTCTCGTCCGCTTCACCGAGCGCGACCGCGTCCGCGTGCCGGGGGCCGCCCTCACGTCCCAGGGCTTCGTCCGGAATTTCCGTGACGTGCGGGCCACCCATCACCACCGGGACGCCCGCCGCGCGAATCGCATCGGCCATGCGGTAAGCGCGAGCGATCATGCGCGTCATCGCTCCAATTCCGACCAAACCTATTTTTTCGCGGCGGATGTAGCGCACGAGCTGTTCCTCGTTCATCGGACGCGCGTTGCCGTCAATCAGTAATACTTCGTGCCCCTCCGGCGTCAGCGCCTTTAGCAGGAACATCCAGAGATGGGGCATGAAATTGCGAGTGACCCCGTTATCAGGGTTGTAGAGTAGTATTCGCATTCGATCTCACGCGTCGGGCGCAATAACTAAGCCAACGGGCGGCAGGGTCCGTGTGCCAGCTGGCGCGACAGCAAAAGGGTTATGTCAAGAACTTCGGCACGCTTGGTTCGTCAGGGTAAAACCGGGGCGGACTATATCACATAAGTACGGCAGCGAACACACGCGATTCCCCGGGGTGACATATTGCTTGGAAGCGAAGGAGACAGATGCTAGAATTCGCGCCGCTACTTACGACTACTCGGTAATCACGTTGCGGTTCAATGCTTTAGCGGAGGCCCCTTCATTGCGCTCACCGAAGATCGTTCTGACCGCCTCATCCAGCGAGGCCAGCGAATGGCGACACAGCATTTGGCAACAGATGCTGTCGGCGGCGATTCCCGCAAAATACGGACATAAATTCATCAACCCCGATGCCCTGATAACAGAGTCCTGGCCTGACGGGCGCGCCAAGTACGTTCCCAATGGGCTGCGCATGGTCGAAACATTGCTGTTGCGCAAGTATTCGGAAACGGATGTAGTAGTCAGCTACGTCGAGAATCTTGACAAGTTCGTTGGCCCCGAAACCAAGCTCGTCGCGATCCACGCGCATAATCCGCTCGGCATTTCTTACGCCACGGATGTCTATTCAAAACTCGCCGGCGAAAACCTGATGCCGGTTAACGCGGCTGAGTTTCTCAAGATTGTCTCGCATCCAGTCATCACGAAGTACCGACCAAAGATCGTCGTGGGTGGTCCCGGCGCGTGGCAGCTTGAACGCGCGAATCGACTGGATGAATTCAAGATCGATTATTTGATCGATGGCGAGATCGAGCGGGTCTTCAGCGAACTTTTCCAGCGAATTATGTCGGGCGATCCGTCACTGCTGCGCATAATCAAACTCCCAAAGAACACGCAGCCGACCGTGGAAGAGATTCCGGTCGTTAAGCATCGATCGACCTTCGGCGTCGTCGAGATCACGCGCGGCTGTGGGCGCGGATGTCAGTTCTGCGGTCCCGCCACAAAGGTCGGACGATCTTTTCCACTCGATCATATTTTGCAAAGCGCCCAGGTGAACGCGCGCGAAGGTGCCACCGAGGTGATGCTCGCGAGCGAGGACATGTTTCTCTATGAGCAACTGCCGAACTTCGAAACCAATGTGCCGGCATTGGAAAAACTGTTCACTTCGGTAGCAGCAGTGCCAGGCATTGAGACGATTCAGACGTCGCACATCACGATTGCACCGGTCGTCAAGGACCCGACAATTATTGAGCGGCTCACGCCGTTGGTGGTTCCTTACTCACATCTGAAGCACGAGGATTCAACCGATACGAACAAGTGCATAGCCGATCCGATCATCGGGCTCGAGACGGGCAGCCCGCGTTTGTTCGACATTTTCATGAAGGGCAAGGCTTATCCGTATAAAGCGAATCAATGGCGCGACGTGGTGCTGAAGGGAATGGAGATTCTTAATAAGCACAACTGGTTTCCGTTCTGTACTTTCATAATTGGGCTTCCGGGTGAAACTGAGCAGGATACCAAAGAATCATTGAACCTCTTGTTCGATTTGCGCGACGCAAAGGGAATGTTCGTGCCGACGTGGTTTGTTCCGCTGGAGAACACGCGCATGGAAAAGAACTCGAGCGCGAAGTTAATTGAGATGACGGATCTCCAATGGGAATTCTTCTTCACGTGCTGGAAGTACAATCGCGAGTTCTATGCCGCCGATAGAAGTCAATACAAATGGTCACTCGGCGTGCCGCTCTACTATCGAATGCTCGGCCGACGGCTGTTCGGCCAGGGAATCAAATACCCGCTGTGGCGTTTCGCCGGATGGCCGGATCGGTTCATGCGCAAGCACCTTTACCTTGATTTCACCGGTTACAAACGCAATAGAACCCTGATGCGGGCGCCCGTCGATCAAATAACACCAGGCTTTAGGAGCGTTCGTGATCATGGATTGAACATGGTAGACGCCAGCCAGTTAGTAAGTCTGGCCTCGTCCCCAAAAGCCGGCGTCGTCCCCGCAACCGGCTAGCCTGCCGGGGCAAATATCGCGCTAGATAAAAACTTTGCTATTGACAGCGGCGGCCGCTGTGCATTAGATTGCGCCTCGAGTTCTCACCCTCGGGCCGGGGAGGCACCTAACCGTGATGCCGCGAATTCACGGATGCTGGCTCTCGGTAACGCACCCAGCACACGGCGGGACCTAAACAGTTCCGCCGTTTTTGCTTTCAGCGAAAGGTTCAATTACGTCCGGTTGACAGGCTCTCGTGGCTGACGCAACATTTCCCGCGCAAGCGGATCAGCGCAAATCATGATTCACAGATGCGATCTACGTTCGTCACTTCGATGCATTGGATTGCTCTCTTTGATCGTTCTAACAACTTCCTCGTGCAGCACCAGTCTCTTCAAGGTGAAGCCGGCTGATCGACTCAGCGCCATGCCTGCCGATGCTCCCGCGGTCGATGTCGGCGTCGCCACGTTTCGCGCCGCGCCTTTGTTAACGGATGAAGAGACACAGGAACTATTTGAAGCAAACTTACAGCTTGCTGGATTGTTGCCGGTGCGGCTCGAGATTACGCATAACGGTGGCGAGCCACTCGAGATTAAGAGACTGAAGTTCCGTTTGCAGGACGATGCGAACAACCAATGGAAGTTGATCTCAGCAAAGCAGGCAATCTCGCGCATTCTGAAAGCCAACGGCGTCTTCCTTTACAATCCGCACTCCCGCAAAACTTTTGAAAAAGAATTTCGCGCTTATGAGTTCGACACGAAGACACCTCTCACCCGCGACGAACGGCAACGGCGCGCCTTGATTATTTTTCTCGCACCCGAGAAAAATCCGGTCGGCTCACCTCACGGGCTCGTACTCTCGATCGAAGGACTCGCCCAACCAGTCTCGCTAAAACTCCAGTGAATCTCAGCGCGCGATAACCTGGCTCCGCATCAAGTTAGGCGATTAGACTTTCCTACATCTCTTCGCTACGCTTTGTTTCCCCTACAAATTTCATCTAATCACAGAAGGACTAATCAAATGGCTCCAGAAGCACAAACGGGAAAACAACCGACACCGGCACTCTTATTCGACACACTGAACGCATATCAAAGGACGCAAGCAGTCAAGGCAGGCATCGAACTGGAACTGTTCACCGCCATCGCCGAAGGTAATCGCACCGCGACGGCAATCGCCGAACGATGCGACGCGTCCGAACGCGGCACGCGAATCCTCTGCGACTTTCTGACCATCAGTGGTTTCCTGACCAAGGAAGGCAGCAACTATGCATTGACACCTGATGCGGCAATGTTCCTCGACAAACATTCGCCGGCATACCTGGGGACAGTCACCCAGTTCATCTTGTCACCGCACCTGGTTGAGAACTTCGACTACCTCACTGAGGCTGTGAAGCAAGGTGGCTCGGCCGGCAAGACTGAATCGCTCGCGCCGGACCATCCGATGTGGGTCAGGTTCGCGCAGGCGATGGCGCCGATGATGGCCATGCCGGCACAGTTGATTGCACAACTCATCGATCCAACGGGCGACAAGAAAATTCGCGTACTCGACATCGCTGCGGGACACGGATTGTACGGACTAGCATTTGCGAAAAAGAATCCGCAAGCGGAAGTTACGGCCGTCGATTGGCCTAATGTCTTGGAAGTCGCGAAAGAAAATGCGCAGGCCGCCGGCGTCGCGGATCGTTTTCACACCCGGCCGGGAAGTGCATTCGACGTCGATTACGGTACCGGGTATGACATAGTTTTGCTCACGAATTTCCTGCACCACTTCGATAAGCAGACGTGCGAGGTGGTGCTGAAAAAGGTTTACGCGTCGGTTGCGGATGGCGGCCGCGCTGTGACACTGGAATTCGTACCGAACGAAGATCGCGTGACGCCGCCGCAGGCTGCGGCCTTCAGCATGATGATGCTCGGCATGACTCCGGCCGGCGATGCCTACACGTTCGCTGAGTTGGATGAGATGTTTCGCAACGCCGGGTTCGCGCGCAACGAGATGCAGGATCTTCCGCCGACGATTCAGCGAGTGGTGATTAGCTACAAGTAATCTTGGGAGTTAAAAGCCTCGAGCGAGTGCAACGCTTGGAGAATTCCGCTTGAATCCGCAGATTACGCAGATTACACAGATTAGGAATTAGCGAATTCACTCTGCGAAGTCTGCGGAACCTGTGGATGATTCATTCGCTCCGCGCACTCACAAACGCGAATAGGTCAATCCGGTCTGGCCCTGATATTTGCCGCCACGATCTTCGTAGGACGTGTCGCAGTCTTCGTCGGATTCAAAAAACAAGACTTGCCCGATGCCTTCGTTAACATAAACGCGCAGCGGAAGGTCGGCGAGATTTCCCAGCTCAATCACCAGCCGACCCATCCACCCGGCTTCGAGGGGCGTGGTGTTGACGGCCAGTCCCGCGCGCGCATAAGTGCTCTTACCCATACAAATTCCGGTGACGTTACGCGGCATCTTGAACGTCTCGACGGTGACGCCCAGCGCGTACGAGTGCGGCGGCATCAGGTAGTACTTCGATCCATCATCGGCGGTGCGCAGCGGCGGCTCGACGAGAGAGCCTTCGTCGAAATGTTTCGGGTCGATCTCGCGTCCGTGAATCGGCGAGAAGACGCGAAAGCCATCGTCGGCCAGCCGCATGTCATAGCCGTAGCTCGACGCGCCCGCGGAAATGATGCGCGTCCCCGCGACTTCGCGAATCAGTCGCGCTTCGAATGGATGAATCAGTTGCGCCTCTTCCGCCATGCGGCGAATCCAGCGATCAGATTTAACGGTCATAAGAAATAGGTCTGGCGTCCGGAGTCTGGAGTTTCTTTTTAAGAGCGCGCCAGCATACAACACGAGTAGCGCAAGTTGCCAACTTGCGCCACACTATTTGCATGCGCTTCGTTGTTCTCGGCTCAGGCACATCTGTCTTTCATGCGCAACGTGCCGCGGCTGGTTTCTGGTTGGAAACTGAAGGCGGATCCTTGCTGCTTGATTGCAGCGCCGACGCGCCGCATCGCATGGCCGAAGAACAACTCGATTGGGCGAATCTCGATGCCATATGGATTAGCCACCTGCATTTGGATCACTGCGGTGGTTTGGCATCGTTTCTTTTCGGAATGAAGCACGCGCCGCAAACTCAGTCACGACAGAAGCCCTTGAAGATTTTTGGCTGCGCGGGTTTCGAAAAGCTCCTGAACACCATTGACGAATCGCATAATTCCAAGCTGTGCGAGCTACCGTTTCCGCTGGAATTGAAGGAAATATCCACGGAGAATACCGATGAGTTCGACATCCTGACAGGGTGCAAAGCGCGAGCGTTTTCCACACCACACCGGCCTGAGAGCCTTGCGCTGCGCCTAACCGACGCGCGCGGTACGACGCTTGTTTACACTTCCGACACGGGATTTTCTGAAGACGTCGCAGAGTTTGCGCGCGGCGCGGATTTGCTCGTTCTCGAATGTTCTTTTTATCGCGACAAGCCGATACCGACGCATCTCGAACTCGCGGACGCGATGCGCATCGCCACGATTGCCGAGCCACGCAGGCTTCTGCTCACGCATCTGTATCCTGAGTGGGATGGCATCGACCTGGAAGATGAAGCAAAGAAATTGTGGCCGGGAAACACAATCGCAGCGCGTGATGGCTTGCGACTCACAATCTAGTGTCGCATATGATTAACCGCAGAGGGCGCAAAGGAATTCGCAGAGACCGCCAAGGAAATGCCCTCTGCTTCGCTCTGCGTAAGCCTCAGCGTTCTCTGCGGTTTTTTATTGCCGTCATGTTAATTGGTCTCGCTTCCGTTCCCGTCTTTTCACAAACCCCTCTGCTTGAATCAGGTCGAGCGGAAAATTTAGTCGCGCCCGCGGCCGCCAGCGAAATCAAAGTCATTTCCTACAACATCCGTTGGCGCAGCGGCGAGGAGCTTCAGCAAATCGTTCGTTGGGTGAAAGATGGAACTGGATCGACGCCGGCGATCATCGGATTGCAGGAAGTCGATCGCGCCAAACAGCGCTCTGGGCGCGCGAATCATGCGAAAGCACTCGCCAACGCGCTGCGAATGTATTACGCGTGGGCCGCGCCCAGCAGCGTCGCGACTAACAATAAGGAAAATGAAGAGGAAGAAACCGGCGTCGAGATCCTGAGTCCATATCCACTGATGGACATTGCGCGGATCGTTTTGCCCAATGCCGGCCCGGCTGGAAGGCAAAGAATTGCTGTGGCCGCAACCATGACGATCGGCAAAACATCGGTTCGCGTCTATTCAGTTCACAGCGAGACACGTCTGACGATTGCGAAGAAAATCGATCAACTGCGCGCCGTGCTTAACGATTTGGATCGATTTCCGAAAGCCATGCCCGCAATTGTGCTCGGCGATTTCAACACCTGGGAGTTGCCGTCGGTCGCAGGCGTCCGCAAGTTATTCACCGAAGCAGGCTTCACGACGCCCGTACCGGATGACGAGTCGACTTTCTATCGCAAGGCGCTGATGTTCGATGTGAAACTGAAGCTGGATTGGATTTGGCTGCGCGGATTCACACCGAAAAGTTACGGCATAGATCGCAGTTTGATCGTCTCAGATCATTTTCCGCTGTGGACCATCGTGAAGCTCACCGAATGACGCAAAGCATCGCAAAGAAACCACGACAACCCTACGGCACGATGCTTAAGGTGGTCGTGTTACTCGTGATGCCGTCCAGCGTGACAGTCAATGAAAGGTTTCCCGTCTGCAAGTTGTCGGGAAGTCGCACCACAATGTAGGAGCCGCTCAGGCCCGGCACTCCCAAGATCGGCCCAACATTTTCGACTGTCAACGGGAAGCCTGATGCTTGCACCGACAACCTGGAAGGATCGGGCTGGGTCAACCCCACATCCGATGTAAACAAAATTATTCGCGTGCGCTGATCAGGACTGAAGTTAAACGGATCGAAAAGCCGAAACGGCCCACGCACGAATGTCACCGAATCCAAAGCCGCGGCGTTGGCAGTTCCCTGCTCGGTGAAAACAACCGGCGGCGGCACAAATACGGCTGTCATGGTGTGAGCGTTGTCCATCAGAACGTT
>DASYTZ010000118.1:0-3530 GCA_036001745.1 Pyrinomonadaceae bacterium | reverse complement strand
GAAGGGGTTTTGGAAGGATTGAAAAAGGATCCGCTGGGATTGGAAAAGATGCTCTCTGCGATTCGCGCCTAAACTTCACACATCATAACTAACGCTCGGACTGCCCGCCGGATAGAAGACCCCCAGCAGGCGCAACTCATCTTCGCCCGTGTTCTCTACGCAGTGCACCTGACCTTTTGGTAAATAGATGCACGAGCCGGGCGCGATGGGCGTGTGGGTTTCACCGGCCCACATGCGGCCCTTTCCCTTAAGGATGAAAAGCACCTCTTCGTAGTTGTGAAAGTGGTTGGGCGCACGACCGGGAGGAATTGAGCCGACAAACTGCGTGACCTGGGTGCTGCCGATTTCATCGTCAACCAGCACGCGATACCAGCGATCGGCGGTCGATTGCGCGGGGCGATCTTCCAGCCGAACTATTGGCGGTCTATGCTGCAGCCGCAAATCATGCGACGCCGTCGCCGGCGACGTGACGAATTGCGGTGAGCGATTCGGATCAGGGCATTGCGAACTAACAAAAACAACTGAGCATGGTCCAGAGTTGTCAACGCTGAAAGTTTGTCCCGGCCGGATATAAATGCCGGTGTCGGGTCCGACTACAAAAGACTGGCCATCGATTGAGAGATTCACCGACCCGTCACCGCCGGCGGTCCTGATGTCCACGACATAGAGAAGCTCGTCACAATCCTGATTGCGAATCGCCGGTGAAAGACCCGGCGCGAATTCGAGAATGCGCAGCGAAATGGCCTGCGCGCCTGTTGCCCGTCCGACCCGGTTCCAAATACGCAAGCTGCCTTCAGTGAAAGACTCGCCTTCGCGCATCTCGGAAACACGGCACCCGCCTTCGAGATTTACGGCCATAGATTATTTACTGTCTGTGTTCAGGTGCTTCGTGGTGTGTTCGGTGATTGACGAGCCGGAAAGCTGGGACAGGTTCGAAGTGGTCTGGGCGCGCACACTTAACTGAGCATCCGAGTTCGAGCGTAGTTGTGGCGGCGCATAATCGGCGTCGAGTGCTTTCTGCGAACGCGCGTCTGCCGATTGATCTACCAGAGCTTTGCGAGGTCGCGTAAAAAGCAGGCCGTTGAACACGAAGCCGAGGCCAATGGCAAATGCGGCTATTCCGAGACCGGCTAATATCAAAGTTCTCTCGCCGTCCGGGCCAGGAAGAACCGCTGACATGATTAGCCCGAGTATGCACGCTCCCAAACCGCTGGCGGCGACGATCACTCCGGTGCGCATTCGACGCAGGCGCTTTTCTTCGGGCGATTCCAGAAACTTTTCAATTTCCGGGAGGACATCTTCGGCAACGCTCTTCAAATCACCGGCGTTGTTGACCGCCCGAATTTGATCCGCGACTGCCCGGCCAATCTCCTCACGAGCGGAGACTGCGGACGCCGTGATCGAGTCCGGCCGCTCGATGCTCACGCGCACCGCGCGCAAATCGGAACCGCAAGCGCGGCAGTACTGACTGGCCTGACGTTCTTCGGAGCCGCAACTGGGACAGAACATGTTCGGAGAGTTATACGGACAGCCTGTTAGCGATGTTCCTTACGAGTGGGGTCCAGCACCGCCACTCACGGCCGGCATGATACAAATCTCAGCGTCGCCATTTATCTCTGTCTGCAAGACCTGGTCGCGACGAACGACCTGACTGTTTAAGAAAATATTCACGTGCGGCCGGACCTCGCCTTGCTCAGTCACCACGCGATCACGCAGGCCGACATACCGGTTCCATAATTGACCCAGCGCTTCACCCACGGACGATGGCATTGCGTCGAGCTTGATTTCAGCGTCGCCGCCAGTGAATTCCGTCAAGTAACCGGCAATTTGGAAGGTAACCATAAGAAATCGCGAGCCAGATGCTCGCGGCCACGGATGCCTGCGCTCGGCTTTCAGTTTATACTTGCCGACTGACATCTTCTACATTGAATGTCCCGTCCGAGTCAAAAGGCTGATACCGAGTTGAAAGAACGCGTGCGCGCGTTTTGGCAGCAGCATCCCTGCGGTACGAAATTCAGCGATGTTGAGCAGGGCTCGCCAGAGTTTTTTGCGCGCATCGAAGCGCATCGCTACGCGAAGGAATGGCATATTCCCGCTGCGGCAGATTTCGCCGGCGCGCGCGGGTTGCGGGTGCTGGAGATTGGTTGCGGGATTGGGACGGACGGTGCGCAATTTAGCGAAGCGGGAGCCGATTACACTGGTGTTGATCTTACGGAAGCCGCGATTGAGCTGGCGAGGAATAATCTCAAGACGCGCGATCTGCGCGGAGAGTTTCGCGTCGCCGATGCCGAGAACCTTGACTTTCCCGACGAATCGTTCGACCTCGTCTACTCGCACGGAGTCCTGCATCACACACCAGACATTGTCGCCGCAGTCGGGGAAGTCCATCGAGTGCTGAAACCAGGCGGACGGGCGATAGTCATGTTGTATCATCGCGGCAGCTATAACTATCGGATCGGCATTCGAATCCTGCGCCGCGCGGGCGCGAGTTTATTGAAGAGCGAATCAGGAATCAGGTTAGTCCATGTCTTGACCGCTGAGCCGGAAAGTTCGCTGCAAGAGCACGCAGCGGCATTGAGGGCCAGCCGTAATGGACATTTTTCAGCAGCCGAGTTGCTCAATCAAAGCACCGACGGCGCCGGGAATCCTTTGGCACGTGTTTATTCGCGGCGCGACGCAAGGGAGCTGTTCAAAGCGTTTCGCAAACTCGAGCTGCGGACTTACTTTTTGAACAAACGCTTTATTCCAATCATCGGCAACTTGCTGCCAAGGCCGATCGAGTCCGCGCTCGCTTCCCGTTGGGGCTGGCATTTGTGGATCTATGCAACGAAATGATTTGGAGTGCGGTGGCAAGCGAAGCGCGACACCGCTTTGGATTACCTGCTCAGCCACGTGTCATGAATCGTTCTATGAATGATGACTCCGATTTTGATGAATTCTGCGAGGATTTTGGCGCGCCGCCACTTTCTGCCTCAGAACGAAGCTCTCATGGAACGAGCAAGGCTTGCGTCGGATTCGCAGCTTCGTTAACTCGTGAAGGAAGCTCAGCTTCATCGGTTGTTGCCGCTGTTGCTTGAGCGGGCAGAGCAGATCCCGGCTAGTTCAGACGACCAAATAATGAGGCTCGCGCGATTCTTTATCCGCGACGAAGGAGGAATTGGGGAATAACACGCCGTCGTAACCAAAGCGCCGTCGCCGCTTCGCTCTGCCGGCGCACTCCAAAAATGAGCGCTCAATGAAGAACATCCTTATTACCGGCGGCGCGGGCTTCATCGGCTCACATCTGGTCGACTATTTGCTGGCTGAAAATGGCTGGCAGGTGACGGTCGTTGATGACTTCAATGATTTCTACGAGCCGGCGATCAAGCGCGAGAACATCGCGAAGCATCTTTCGAACCCTCAATTCAGACTCATCGAGGCGGACATTCGCGACGCTCGCGCGCTCGAACAGGCATTCACCGAAACAAAATACGATTGCGTGGTGCATCTCGCGGCCCGCGCCGGCGTCCGGCCATCGTTGAAACAGCCGC
>DASYTZ010000117.1:0-18939 GCA_036001745.1 Pyrinomonadaceae bacterium | reverse complement strand
GCGCCCGCCATCGTTACGAGCTGAGAGCACTTAATTACCGCGAGTGAGTTCGCCAATCGTGAAAATGCTTCAGGCTTCTTTGTAGAGCCACGCTCCCGCAATCGCGGCAATGATGTACTCAACCAATCCCCACGCTAAAGCAATTACGACCAGCCGAATGGGAATCATTCCGAGTCCCAGCGCGATCACGTTTTGGTACACGTAAACGCCAAACCACGCGAATAGCGCGGCGATCACGGCCGTCTTCGGACCCACGCCAAAGCGTGGTCGTATTGCGGCATAGCCAAGCACCATCACAATGCCGAGGACGAACGTGATGGCGATGGCCACGACGAAAAAGCTGGTGCTCGGTTTTGGAAATCCGCATCTTTTGAAGAATGCGTCCATCTCGGCGGCCAGGATGAAGCCGTTCAGCACCGTTTCGCCGATGTTCAAAATCACGCCGGCCACCAGGCCGCCGAGAATTACCCGTCCGTAATTGATCATCTGTATCTCCTTTCAGGGATCGAGTACTGAGATTTGCGGCGCGTTTCTTATCACATGAGCGATAGGAAAACCAGAGTCAGGGTTCTAAGACGCATCGGCAGCGAGTCGACTGCGCGAATGACCGAGCGCAAAGATGCCGAATCCCAAAGCGTTCGCGACGATGACGACTGCTACGATCTTTAGCGCGAAGGTCAATCTGCTGCCGACGGCGATGATCGGCACGATCGTGAATCCAATGTACAAAAGCGAAACGAGCAAGCCTGACGCGCAGGCGATCTGCAACCACCAGGGTGCGCGTATGCCGAACGCTCTCATTCCGAAGAGCGGAATCGCGAACAGCACGACATACGTTGTCGCGTAGAAAACGCCGCCCGCATTGTCGAGCAACTGGAAGGCTTCCTGTTCACCAACACCGATCAGACTTGCGAGCCCGAATGCGAGTGTCACTGCGCCAACAACGAGAATTGAATTCACGGGCGTCCGGTAAGTCCTGTGCAAGCGGGTGAACCAGGCAGGCAGCAGACGATCCCAGCCAGCCACCATAGGCAGCCGCGTGTTCGCGGTGAAGTAGATGCTCATCAAAGCAATCTGCCGCACGACGACGCCGAGAATTGCGATGGAAACGACTTTGCCGACCCAGCCGTACGAGCTGAAGCCGATGCTGAGGACTTGTGGAATTGGCCCGATTAAATCGACTTTGTCCGGCGAGACGAAAGCGAGCACGGTGCTCGTACCCAGAATGAACATGATGGCGATGATGGGCGCGGCGATGATTACCGACCGGCCGATGTTACGAGCGGGTGCGCGCGTCTCGCCGGCGAGAATAGCGATGTACTCGAAACCAGTCAGCGCGCCCAACGCGAGTTTGCTGTAGACGTTCACGTTCATCATCGACAGCGTAGGAATCTGAATCGCGAACGGGCGGTAGTCGTTGGGATGAATCGCAAACAGCGGCAGCGCCAGCAGGACGACGAACGTCATCATCAACATCACGCCGCCCGCGTTGTGAACCCACTTGCCGATCCCAAGCCCGCGAGTCGCGGCGGCGATCATTCCAAACACCAGGAGGCAACTGATCAGTGTGATGAGCCACTTGGTGCTACGCATCCACGCCGCGCGTTCGCCAATCGCGTACGAGATGTTCGTCGTAACCACCAGCCCAATTCCCGACGCGATCAGAATCGCGAACACCCAAAGGTTCCAGGCGACCATGAACGCGACCAAATCGCCGAACGCGGCTTTCGCCCATTGATAGAGACCGCCTTCCAGTGGCAGAAGCTTGTTGAGAAAGATAACGACGACCGCGAGGGGAACGTAGAAAGTGATAATTGCGAGAATCCAGAAGACGTTCTGCTGGTATCCAAGCTTAGCGGCCCATCCGACCCAGATTGTGCCAACGACGAAAACAACCTGAGTCAGTACAAGATCGAACAGACCAAGTTCTTTTTTGAGAGAGGCACTGCGGGCTTCGACATCATGTTCCAGCGAAGCAATGTTTGGTTGAATTGAGTCAGACATGCGTGTCAGAAGCCCGACCGTCAGGGAGGGCTAGTCACATCAGCATCAAGTTCTTGTCATTCACAGAACGCAGGCCACCGACGGCCGTGGCAGGGAATTCTGTCCTCCCTAATGGTCGGGCTTCCGACGCGTTCACGCCGACGAGGTGTGATCGTGAACGATTCTCCAGCCGGCTTTCGTTTTTCTGAAGAGCAAAGTAAAACGGCCGTGTGGCTCGTCTTTGCTCCGTTTGAGATGCCATCGCCCGAGGACGAGTGCGGCGTCTTTGCTTAACATGGTCACTTCGACATCAGAAAACGTCAGGGTGCCCATCTTCTCGCGCGTGTCGTAAGTCTTCTTGTAGCGCTCGAGCACCGTCTGCCAGCCGCGCGTCACGCGATCGCCGGAAACAAAAACCGTGTCAGGCGAACGATCGTAGCCGTCCATGTAGCCTGCGATATCGCCGCGATTCCAGGCGGCGGCTTGCGCGTCGAGGACGGCGCGAATGGCGGCGATCGATTTTGCGTCCTTTGAATTGGCCTGGGCCGCAGCGGATGTAATCAGAGCTAGAGTCAGAAGAGCAGAAATAAGTCGATGATGTTTCATGTTTGACGAAATGTAGGCTGCGGAGCAGCCAAATGTTTATAGCCCCAACGCGTCTGTCAAAGAATTCTTCGCCTTTAGGCGCGTCGTTATAACATGACGCGCCTAAAGGCGCTAGGCTTTTTGCGGGAGGCGAGTTCTATAAGTATTCCGTCCCTAACGGGACTCACTAAGAACACAACCCTTCCTCAAGATGAACTGGGTTTCTTCAGAAATATCGATAGTGTCCCGTAACCTTCCACGCGAACACTACATCTTCCATGCGCGTGCCCGCCCCGATGTTGTGCACGATCAGATAACGCTGCGAAGGTTTGTACCAAACGTTCACGACCATTCCGACATGATCGACGCCACCGCCGAGGTCCCAGGTGACAACGTCACCCGGCAGAAAAGTGTCGGCGTTGCCGGTCGTCGCGACCTCCTTGCCTTTGCGTGCGAAGAAGGTTTGCAGATTAGGGACGCGACGATGATCGATGTTTGCGTCGGTGCTGCTCAGCCCCCACTTTGTCGGATACGCCGAGAAATTCGACTTCATGTCTTCGTGAACTTCTTCTTGCAAATCGATGTTTGCCTTGCGGAAGGCGCGCACAATCACGTCTGAGCACACGCCGGTTTCAATCGGCACATCGCCATTCGGATAATCGATTTTCTGATAGGAAGGATCATACCCGGTTGTCTTGCCAACCTGCTCGATGGCGCCGTCAATTACGAGCTTGAGATTTGGCGAGCTGCTTGCCGGCAGGGCGCGAATCTCCGTTTGCTGCTCCGGAGGTTTCAGCGGTGGAATCGTGCGCGCGACCTGCTGCTGACAGGCGGCGATGATTGAAGCCACAAGCAGGGCGACCACGGCAACCATTCCGTTTGTCCGGATGGGTTTGGAAGTCCGCGAAGTGGACGAGCGGCAATAGCCCAGCACTCTAGCGCTGGGAATCGAACGCCGCAGGAACCAAAAAGCCCGTGAAACGGGCAACAGAGTATGGCCCGCAACATTTTCTGCCGTCCGCTTTGCGGACTCATTATTGCTTCTCTTGCCCGTTACCCAGCGATGAATCGCTGGGCTATTTCCAAGCGTCCGCTTCGCGGACTGAACTGTCCGTTCCCGTCTGGTCATGTCCCTCCAGATTACTAATTCGTCAGGCTTTGTCATGTAACCAGTCCCGAATGTCTTCGCGCATAGGCTGAGAAATCTCATGCCCGGCATCGTAGCTGTGAAACTCTACATCGCTGGCGCGCTGCCGCAACTGCGTGGCGTAGTTCGCGACACGAGACGGCGGATAAAACTCGTCGCGCTCGCCGGCAAGATGAAACACAGCCGCGTCTGTGTCCTTGTAAAGCTCATTAGTTTCCCAATCACCCGGCAAACCGCCGCAAATTCCGATCACCCCACGCAAGACGTCGGCATGAGTGAATGCAAAGCGATAGTTCAACGCGCAGCTTTGCGAAAAGCCGAGCAGAAAAATCCGATCGCGATGGGCGACCCCTTCGTTCGACAACCCGTCAGTCATTTCCATCAAGGCATGATGATGAATCGCAATCGATTCTTCCGGATGAAAATTCGTCAGCCAGCCAAATCCGAAGCGCAGCGGCCCACCCGGCTGCTTGGGTTCTCGCAAATGCTGATGCGGTCCCTGCAAGGCCGCAATAGCGAACCCGTCGGGCGCGATCGTCTTCGCTTCACGCAGCGCGTGCCATTTGCTCGCGCCATAGCCGTGCAACGCAATCAGCAACGGCGCAGGCTGCGTCTGAGCTGGAATGACGTCGTAATAGAGCGTGATTTGCGCGGTGAGCGTGCGCTCGACAAGCGGCGCGGCTTCGGCTTTTGTCATAGTTGCCCTGCTTATAACATTTCCGATGCTGAACTTCACAGCGCGAAGTCCGGCCACTTTGCATTCGCTTTCATTGACGGCTACGATGCTGCTCGCGCAGTCAGATTCGAATCGCGAGGTTAACAAAATGAAATTTCCGGGTGGACTCAACATTCAGCAGATGATGAAACAGGCGCAGCAGATGCAAGAGCAGATGTCGCGCGAAATGGAAGAACTGCGCGTCGAAGCTTCCGCCGGTGGCGGCGTTGTGAACGTAACGATGAAGGGCGATCACGAAATCGTCGCGCTGAAAGTGGACCCGGAACTTGTTAAAGAAGGCGACGTCGAGATGCTTCAGGACATGATTCTCGCCGCGGTCAACGAAGCCAACCGCAAAGTCAACGAAGCGATGAAGAGCAAGCTGGGATCGATGTTGCCACCCGGACTAGGGAACTTGTTTTAGACACAATCGAATTGGTTCTTGTCCTTTGTACTTGGTTCTTTGTACTTTGATCTCTTGGCGATTCGTGCTCTTTAGAACTAGATTGGCCCAAACGACAAAACACTAAGTACAAAGTTCAAAGTACAAAGACCGAAATGCTTGACTACGCCGAACCTGTCACCAAACTGATTGACGAATTCAAGCGTCTGCCGAGCATCGGGCAGAAGTCAGCGCAGCGCTTGGCATTTCACATTTTGCGCGCGCCTGAAGCTGACGTTGAACGGCTCATTGCGGCGCTGCACGAAGTCAAAGAGCGCATCACCGAATGCTCAGTCTGCAACAACCTGACTGACGTTAATCCCTGCCGCTTCTGTGCTTCACCTTCACGCGATCGTTCACTGCTGTGCGTAATCGAGCAGCCGTACGATCTGCTCGCGGTTGAGAAGACGCGCAGCTACAAGGGCCTCTATCATGTGCTGCACGGCGCGCTGTCGCCGATTCGCGGCATACGTCCGAGCGACCTGCGGCTGGACAGCTTGCTGCCGCGACTGAAGCCTGAAAACAACGACGGCGTTGAAGTTCGCGAAGTGATCATCGCCACGAATCCAAACACGGAAGGCGAAGCGACCGCGAACTACATCAGCCGCTTACTGAAACCGCTCGGGGTTCGCGTCACGCGTTTGGCGATGGGCATGCCGGTAGGAAGCGATCTGGAATACGTCGATGAAGTGACGATGGATAAGGCGCTGGCGAATCGGCATGAAATGTAGGCGCGCGCAGCGCGCTCAGAATCTTACATGCTCTTCCGGCACGCCTTGTTTGCACTCGACGCAGTCCTCAGCCCGATCGTAGAAGTGCTCTTCGAATTCAACCAGTGATTTGATCGAAACGCCGGCGACTTCCTGCGGCGCCGAACTGAATCTTACGATCGCGCCGCAGCCGATGATTGGTGAGCCCAATCCTTTGACGAGCGCTACTGTTTCTTCGATCGCGTGTCCGCTGCGAATAATGTCATCCACGATGATGCAGGGTTTGATGTCGCCCTGATTCACGTACTGGCGGAACATGCGCTTGCCGGCTTCCTGTTCAGCCCAGTAAATCTGCTCGGCACTCAACGCCTCACGCACACCGAACGCCACCGGAATTCCGCCTGAACTCGGACTAACGACTGCGACCTTTGGCAACTGGCTTGCAATGTCTCGGTCGATTCGGAATTTGCGGCTGAGCGCCACAGCCAATACGCGCGCGGTGTCGTAGAGACGAAACGCCAGCGGCATCTGAAAATAGTGTGCTGTGTGTTTGCCGTTTGGATAAACGAAGTGGCCTTCGCGAAAGGCGCCCGTCTTGCGAAGGATCTGCATTACTTCTTCTGGCGAAGGGATTAACTGGACACTGGGTGCGACCATCTTCTGCTCCTGACTAATTTTGATGAATTGCGCCGCGTAGAATACATCATTCGCGAGTGGTTTCTCTACTGAGCGCGCGTTTGATCAGACTAAGTTGATCCGGCGATAAGTCGAGCGGCAGATCGTTCATGGTGAACCACCGGGCCTGCCTGATTTCAAAGCTGCTCGGTGTTGGCACATTCGCCGGATTACAAATGAAGTAGATTTCCACCTGCCGCGGTTTTGGCAATGTACGCGCGAAAAAGAATTCGACGTTAGTAAGTTCCAACGAAACTTCTTCGCGCAATTCGCGCCGCAGCGCTGCTTCTGGTTGTTCACCTTTGCTCAAAAATCCTCCGGGAATTCCCCAGCGGCTGTCGGGCCGAAACTCGTGCTCGAGCAGCAGAATGCGGCCTTCATCGTCGAAGACAAAAGCGCCGGCCGTTACTGTGAACCGCCCTTGGCCGATGCGTACCAGTCTTCGGCGGACGACTCCCGGAAGATAGCGCCACACTGAGCCGAAGAAACTTGCGAGCACCCGCGAAGCATAACACGCGATTGTGGGCACATCTCATTCACAACCGCGCTTCAGCGCGGTGATCGGCAGCACAGCTTCAAGAGGGAAACCGTTTAAACGGTTTCTCGCGGATCGCACCCCAATTGTCACCGGGCTAAAGCCGCGGTGTTAATGAAACACGGGACAAGTTGGGTGAGTCAAATTGAAACTGATTTGACGCGAGTCATTCCAGTCTTTAAGATTCCGCACGTTCGCAGCCTGAGACTTGAAGCACGCTCAAGCGCCAATGTCAGCAGATATTTCTGAAGCCACCACCAAAACCGCTACACCGCCGCCTGTCCCGAAGCGCATCACCAACGCACAGACTGTCTGCAACGAACGAAACGAGAAGAATAAGCTGTGCAATGGTCACTTGAAGCAGTTGAAGACAGCGGGCGAGCCGGCGGAAGTGCATCTTCGCGGCGATGACGTCCTGTTCAAGTGCCAGATTTGTGGCACGCTCTACATGGGTCCGCCGCTGGGACACGTTCGCGATCCGGAAAAGCAGCACCGTTTTGTCGAAGCCGAATTGTCTGCGTTGCTGCAAGCCGCCGGCGGAACGCTGCCGGTAATTAAGAAGAATGAGCGCGGTGTTTATGTGATCGTAGAACCAGAAGGCGCAGCGCCTGCACACGGCGCGCCTGCTGCGAAACCTGCGGCAACTCCGCCTGCCGTTCCTAAAACTCCAACGCCGCTCGCGGCAAAAGCTGAAGTTGTCGCTGAGAAATCGATGGCCGCTCCACCAGCGCCGCGACCGGCGGGCGAGCCGAATCGATCGCTAAATCGAAGATCGACCTACGCTGGTTTCAAAGACACCGGACCAGTCGCGGGCGAGACGCGCGAACAGAAGATTGCGCGGCTCGCGCAACTGGTTGAAGCGGTAAAGAAGCGAACAGAATCAGGCGAGGGACCAGAACATGCAGCGCCCCCGGCGGCAGTCACTGTTGTTGATTCTTCTCCCGCAGCCGACGAGCATCGACCTGCTGCAGAAGCACAAGCCGCGACCGGCGCAGCCTCTGCCGCGCCATTGAGCGAAGCAGCGGCGACAGCTTCGCCAGTTGCTGGCGCGGAGACACCTGATGAACTTGCGCCTGATGCCGTTACGGCTGCGACACAACCGACCTCGACCGCTTCGCCGAGCGGCGAACCAGATCGCTCACTGATGAGAAGAGGAACCTATGCCGGCGTCGTCGATACCGGGCCAGTCCCCGGTGAGACTCCCGAACAGAAGATCGAGCGTTTGACGAAGCTTGTCGAAGCGGTGAAACAGCGAACGGCTGAGGGCGGCTAGTTCGTTTCGTTCACCATCAATCCTTCACGCGAAACTTTCCAATTCAAAACTTCTGTGCCTGTCTCTGCGGCCAACGTGCTCTCCAATTCCTGTTTGCGACCAGGCGTGCAGAGAAACGCGATGCAGCCGCCGCCGCCGGCGCCGCAGACTTTGGCTGCTTCTGCGCCATTTGCCAACGCCTTTTCCACGAGGGCGTCCATGTACGGCGTCGTAATGCCCGGCGCGAGGCGCTTTCGATGCGGATATGCGTCGCGCATCGTGGTGGCGACTTCAGTCCAGTCGTTTACCAAAAGCGCCGCGCGCATCCACTTTGCCGCGTCACGAATTCGTTCGAAGATCTCGAAGACCTCCACGTCACCGTCGATATGACGTTTGAAAACCTCCCAGTTATTGATTCCTGAATTGCGCGGCTCGCCGGTGTAGCAAATCACAAAGCGGCGTTCGATTTCTTCGGGATTAACTTGCAGATGCTCGCGCTCGATGCCGTCCGGCCGAAAGTGAATGGAAGAAACGCCACCGAAAAATGCCGGATAGTAATCCTGAAAGCCCGCCGGCACTTTGATGACGGTGGTTTCAATGTTTGCAGCGATCGTGATGAACTTCCGCTCGTCATAACGATTGCCGACAAAGCGATTGAGCGCACCAATCAGCGCAATCGCCAACGCTGACGAACCGGAAATGCCTGCGCCCGCCGGCGCTTCGCTGTTCGCGACTAAGCGGAAGCCCTGGGTGGGTCGGAAAAAGTGGACCATCTTCGAAACGAGTTCGAGCTCTCGGTCGCTTGCCAGTTCGTCAATGTGGTCAACTGAAGTTTCGAAACCGACGCCACGATCCTGCGACTCGAGCACAATTCGACGATCGTCGTGTGTTTCAATCCGCACGGACGCGCGCAGCGACAGCGCGAAGTTAACCGTCGTGGCGCCGGGATGAAACAGATAGATGGGCCAGAGGTCAATCGTGCCTCCGGCAAGATCGACGCGCGTGGGTGCGGATGATTCGATGATCATTTTTCGTCAGTCGTAGTACCCGGGCGTATCCGTTCCGTAGAATCGCCATCACGTCCCCGGTCAGTTGTCTTCAAGTGAATCGTTTCCTTGAACTCTTCTTTGATTTCTTTCAAGCCTTCGATCGCGACTTGTTCAATTTCCTGAAGACGCTCCGGCATGACTGCTTCAACTTTTTTCGACAGGCGCAGCCGCTTTTGCAAATAGACCACGCCGACTATCACGATCACGACCACCAGCAGAATCTTGCTGACGCGACGGAAATCAACGATCAACCCGGCAACCGCGCTGCTGAAGAAATAGCCGAAGCCGCTCAGAACAAAGACCCAGACAAAGCAACTCGCGGTTGAAAGGACCAGAAAGCGCAGGTAGGCCATCTGGCTGGCGCCGTAAAAAATGCAAGACGCCCAACGCAGGCCCCAAATATATTTCGTGAGGAAAATCGAAAGTGTGCCGAAACGATCGGTCAGGCGCTCAACGCGCGGTCTCGCCCGGCGATAGAAACGCGCGTTTCGGACCGTCTGCGCGAACCCGCGCCCTCCAGCATAGGCGAGATTATCGGCAGCAACGCCGCCCAGCGTTCCCCAGATGAGAAGGCGTGCAAAACTGTAGTCTCCAAAAAAAGCGCTGTGCGCCAGCACGCCGGCAAGCAACAGCGTAACGTCGCCTTCAATCAGAACGAGAAAAAAGACGCCGTAAAGTCCGTATGCTTCGAGAACGTGAGACAGAAACTGAAGGCTGTTCATGTCAGTGAGCAGTGGGCAGTGAGTAGTGAGCAGTCAAGACGAAAGAACAGTCGCTAAATTAGCCAAACAGAGACGGCGAACCACTCTTGACTGCTCACCGCCCGCTGCTCACTGCTCACTATCTTCAGTTTCCTCCTCATGTGGGGGTTTTACGACGAGCACGGGGCAAATGGCATGTCGCACGACGGCTTCGGCGGTCGAGCCGAAAATCATTCGACCCAGTCCGGTACGACCGTGAGATGAGATAACAATCAAGTCTACCTGGCGTTCAGCCGCGACCCGCACAATTTCAGCGGCGGCGTCGCCATGCACGATTACTTCTTCCATGGCGAGGCCTGAGCACTCGTCACACTCCGCAAGCTTCGGCAGTTGTCGTTCAGCAGAATCTTCCAACTGATCGCTGATGTCCGCGATCGGCATCGGCTCGGCCAGACCGGTATAGCCAACCGCAGGCACCACCGGCTCTACCACATGCACGCAGATGATCGTCGCTCCGGTGGCGCGTGCGATCGAAGCCGCGTATGGCAGCGCAAAGTTGGCACAGCCGCTGAAATCGGTTGGTAGCAGAATCTTCTGTAGCCGGGGAAACTCAGAAGTGCTTTGACTTGCTTCTGACATCTTTGATTTCGCGGGCAATTCTACACGCACCAGACGCAGTTTGACAGTCCCCTAACGCTCGCTTAAGATCGCCGCGAAATTCCTGCCCGCAAATCGAATTGATGCGAGAGGCGTCTGTCCATGCCTGCGTCCCCTAACAAATTTTTTGCTGGAATTGAGGTGACGCAAAACTCAATGCGCGCCGCCGTCGTGTCGGCTGACAGCGAAGTCGTCGCGCGAACCGACGCCGCTTACCAGCCGGATAACTTCACCAACGATCTTGCGGCGCTCGTGTCCAGCTTGCGCGAGGCGGGCGAAATTCAAAGTGTGGGTTTGGCAATTCCTGGACTTGTTAATCGCGAAACGGATCGAGTCCTCGTCTCGACCGGTTTGCCATCTTTTGTGCGGGCCGATCTTCATGCCGAGCTGATGAAGGCGACGGGTTCGCGCCTGGAACTCGAGAACGACGCAAATGCCGCCGCCTACGGAGAATACAAAATCGGCGCCGCGCGCGACGCTCAGGATTTCTTCTACATTCACATTGGCGACAACGTCGGCGGCGCGTTTATTTTGCAAGGAAAACTCTGGACTGGCGCGTCTGGATGTGCCGGTGAAGTTGGGCACACCACCATCAATCCGGATGGCATTCAGTGCGAGTGCGGCAACATTGGCTGTCTCGAGACCGTGGCCTCAGCGCCAAACATTGCCAGACGCGCGCGCGAGCGACTGAATCGCGATTCGACTTCTTCGCTTTCGCGCCTGGCCGCAACGGAAGACTTCACCGCCGCCGACCTTGCGCACGAAGCGACGAACGGCGATGACTTCTCGATCATGATGATCGAGCGGTCAGGAAAATACATTGGCACAGCCGTCGCCGGCATCATCAATTTGCTGAGTCCGGAGCGGATCGTTTTGGGCGGCACAGTAATGGACGCCGGCGACTTAATTCTGAATTCAATTCTTGAGGAAGCAAAGAAGAGATCTTTCCAGCCGTGCTTCGAATCAACGAAGATCGTCGCCGGCGGACTGGGCGCCGATGCAGTGGCCATCGGCGCGGCACTGTTAGCGCGCGACTCCTGATTAACTCGCGAACTCAGTACCTTCGATATTGACTGTAAACCCACGCCGTTCGCAGGTGATACAACACGGTCATGGCGATGATCGCTGTCTCCATCACGAGCAAAGCAATTGTCGGCGCCCACTTTCTTTTCGCGCGTAGAATCGACGGCAAAGGCACGAAGGCGCTGGCCAGCAGAATCGGGATAAGCACGATGCCCAGGCACAAGGCGACCATTGAAAACAAAGTGATTTGACCGGCAACCTCGCCCATTCCCACGGAACGCGAAAACAGCACTTCGAGCAGAATTGACTGGGCCTGCCACAGCGACAGCATCGGCAGCAGTCCGAGGACACCCGCAATTAAGAAGTACCAACCTGACGGTGAGGCAGTTGTGACTGAGGTGAACATCCGCACTAATCCAATCACCACTCCGACAAATCCGACGATGATTGCCAGATAGAGACTTACCACCACGGCTACGTTTGCCTCGCTTATGCCCGCAGCAACGGCCCCAATGCCAGCGCTCTCGGCGCTTCGAATTGCTCGCAGCACGTTCATTAATGATAGTCCGCTTATCGCCGCGCCCAGTGCTGGCAGCAAGTACGACAGCACGGGAATGATGCGCGCCAGAATGCTGACGCGGGGCGGCACAGATTGGACTGGTTCATCGGGTGTCATCGCTGTTTCTCTACGGATTAGACGGCGTGGCAGGTGGCATGTTGAACTTCGATTCGTCCACCGGCACGTTCAATTTCACTTCCGTAAATGTTCGTGTCGAGGTTGGATTACCCGGTTCAACGGTCGCGGAGCGGCCCGTGAAGGCGAACTTCACACCATCGATGTCGCGATAATCTTCAAACTCAACTTGATCCGGAATCAAGCCGATCACGGTTGACAAGATCGTTGTGCGACGCAGCAGCAACCCACTCGCGGCATCGAAATACAATCTCATTCGCCGGCCGTCGGTAGTCGTTCCGTCGATAACATACACATCGTGATCGTTCAATTTGTCTCGGCGAACTCGCGGCGGGCTCGCGTACTGCTGTTTGAAGTTGATGAAACTAAACAGAGCGTTCGCGGTTTTGTAATTCGCTAATTCGCTGCCCATGATCTCTCGGACGCCGCGCGTCGTCTTCTCCCATCCGACTTGGCCGTTGAATCCGCGCTCGAATGGACCCTGCGGCGTCGTCACCATCAGATAAAACTTATTGGGTCCCGATTGATAGAGTTCGAACTGAAACGAGTTGCCGTTCGCCTGGACGATTGTGCCTTTCGCGCTGCGCGTCTTGAGTTTATCGATCGCCGACTGGCCGCCAATCGCGGCCGCGTATTTGTTGAGAATGTCGTCGGCTGAAGGCAGCGCCGGAGTTGGACTGGGCGATGCTTGCGCGCTCGGCGCCCCAGCCGCTCCACCGCCCGCATTCGGCGGCGGCGACGGCAGCGGCAAAGGCAACGCCGGCAGCGACTGTGGAGAGTTCCGGCCCCGATGGCACGTGTAGCAAGACACTGTGTCCAAATTCAGTCGTCCCGTGGTTTTGTTGACCTCCATCACCATCTTGATCATTTCACGCGCAGTGTTCTTCTCAGGCTTCGCGTCAGACGGGTAGTCCCATTGCCCTTGATTGTTCACGTGACAGAAATTGCAGCGGCGGCCCATCGACGCGGCAAAGAAATTCATCACCGGAATCAACTGCGAGTCCGGCAAGCCGTTCAGGACTTTAATGTTTTTGCGCGTCTGCTCAACCGTTTTTTCCTGCGGCGGCGCGTCGATGAAGTTTTTGCCAAGTCTCGCATCTGTGCGGCGGTTTGAAACTACGAATACAGCGACAATCGACAGTATCACCGCGATCAATCTGAGAAGAGTGCGCGTCATGTTCGGCTTTTCGCTCCTTGGTCGGATGGATTGTCCAGGGTGAACGCCAAGATAGTTGAAAGTTTGCGAAAGCGCAAAAGCAAAACGCCCGGCGAATGCCAGGCGTTTTCGATTGTGGCACGCGCATCTTGCGCGTGAGTCTACGGGCGGGACGCCCGTGCCGCGTTATTCCTGCGGGCGTGGTTGTCTTTCGCTTTCGAAACCACGTCGAGTGATTGATAAATCTGTAAATAGATTTGCGTCTCGCGCGGAATCAATGTACGCCAACTCGAGCCGGCACGACGGATGTAGCCGGGAATCTTCGCGGCGTTTGAGTTATAGCCCGCGGCCATCAACTCCGTCGGGGTCGCTTGCTTCGCGCTGAGCGCGGCTTGAACATCATCATCGGAAACCAAATCGTTCCAGGTGTCCTGCATGTAAAGCAGCATTGCTTCCAGCGCATTGCCATGATTGCGCATGCCGAGCACGAAATCAGGATTCAGTCCGATGCCTGGATGACGCTGGCGCATCAGCTTGTAAGTCCACGGAATCATCTGCACCATGCCCCCGGCGCCCGCGGAGCTGACGGAATAGCGATAAGTTTCGAGTTCGTTCAGCGCATACAGAGAATAAATCTCATCAAACAGCGCGATGCGGTTTTCATTGCGGAAGCGGTCGTGGTCTACGTGCTCGACGATGCAGAGACGTTTCGCGATGGCGATCAGATTCGGCGTCACCGAGAATCCCTTGTCCTTCAAACGCTTTGCCGCCAAATCGACCATGGAGTTCACGTAAAGCTGTCCGGCCTTCGTTAAATCGTTGCTCAACAACGACGGATGCGCGGATGTGTAGTAAGCCATCTCGCGAAACACGCCGCGTCGTTCAATTGGATACTCCACCACCAGCGGCATCAGCCACCGGTTCTTGTCGTCGAAAATTGTGACGGCGGTGTTGACGCCATTCGCGCGTACGACGCGAACCGTTACGGGCAGACCGAGCGACGAAACGGTCGATGTTTCAGATCCTTTCGTCAGAAAGGCTTCTTTCGAAATCCGCACCAGATGAATGTGCGAATTGTCCGGCAGCATCGCGGCCAAAGTGACGTAGTCAAGCGCCGGCGTCGTCATCGCGGTCGGATGCGGCCGGCTCTTCAACATTCGTTTGGCTTCGTCGATTCGTGCCTGAATGCGATTGGGTGACAAGCGGCCGGACGAGTTATCGCGCACGACCGGAGGTTGTTGTGGGCCGGTCTTTTTCTCGGGCTCGAGTTTGCGCGCCGGCGCGTCCTGCGTCTTGAACGACGCCTTTGCGGTTCCTTTTTTCGCAACGCCAACTGTCCGCGGCCGCGTAATGGGATCCGTATCTTGAGCCGCTTGCGCCAATACGGCGCTAACAGAAAAGAGGACGAGCGTAACGAGAACCGAGATCGAAGGCTTTTTCATGATGGAAATCCGAGGGGAAATAACTTCGCGGGAGAGCGAAGCTGGCAATTCAGATTCGCGCACCAGTCGGGTGGTTGTCAATGACTTTTTTCCCGAAGGCTATACGTCGCGATTCTCGGCGGATTCCTCCAGTTTTTTCAGTCGCTCGCGCAGTTCCTTCAAGTCCTCGCGCACTTGTGGCAAGCGACTTACATGTGCATTGAGGCGTTTGTATTCATCGAGCGGCTGAATCGGAATCCCCCACCAAACACCCGGCCGGACAATCTTGCCGGGGAGCACGCCAGCCTTGGATCCGATGACGGCGCCGCTTTGCACGCGTATGTGATCGCCGAAGCCAACCTGGCCGCCGATGACGCAATCGTCTTCAATGGTGACGCTGCCGCTAATGCCGGTTTGTGCCGCGATCACGACGCGCTCGCCGATGTCGCAGTTGTGGCCGACGTGAACCATGTTGTCGAGCTTAGTGCCGCGGCCGATGCGCGTGCGGCCGAGCGCCGCGCGATCGACCGTCGTGTTCGCGCCCAGCTCTACATCATCTTCGATTATGACCGTGCCGATTTGCGGAAACTTGTGATGGCTTTGCTCGTCGCGCACGTAGCCGAAGCCATCGGCGCCAATCACCACGCCGGCGTGCAAAATCACACGGTCGCCAATGGTTACGTTGTCGTAAATGACGACGTTGGGGTGGATGAGACAGTCGCTTCCAATGGTGACGCTATCACCGATGCTCGCGCCGGAAAGGATTTGCGTCCCTGCTCCAACGGTGCTGCTCTCGCCGATGGTGACGTGCGGCCCGACAAACGCCGTCAGCGCCACATCAGCGGCGTCGGCGATGACTGCTGTTGAATGGATAGACGGTTCGTGGCGTTTTTGTGGGTGGAGAATCTCAGCGACTAAGGCAAACGCGAGCTTTGGCTTCCTAACCTGAATCTGACAACGAAGTTCCAGCGTCGCGTTTTCTGGAACGATCACACAAGACGCGTTGGTGTTCGCAGCGGCTTCGTAGAATTTTTCATCTTCGACGTAGGCGATGTCGCCCTCGCCCGCCGAATCGAGGCTGGCAACGCGCTGAATTGCGACGTCACAATCACCCAGGACGCGGCCTTTAACGCGCTCGGCTAGCTCGGAAACTGTCAGGCTGTTGCCGCTCATCTCTCGGTAAAAGAGGAGGCCGATAGTACAACGTGCAATGGTGATTTGCTAACGGCGATTCGCGTAAATCTTCTCAAAACAGGGACATTTCGTTATCAGCGCGCACTCAAACAGCTTTTGTCTTGCCTTGATCGTCGCGGCCAACTATCATGAGGGCTGTCGCCGAATGCTAATTGTCTGAATTTGCGGCGAGTAATTGTGATTTCTTAGGCTCTAAATACCCCAGACACGTCTAACTGTGTCTGAGCATTTGCGAGGAGAAGCTTTCATTGTTTAGTGATCAATTCCGCCGGGGCGAGGCAGACAAAAACACATTGAGGGGTGTCACCGGCTCAAGAGTCGTCTCGACGCTTTCCGATGTCGCCTGGAAGGCCTTTCAATCCGTTAACAAACTCCTGCCCGAAGGCGAAGCCATTCGTCCGAAGTGGGCGCCTGGGCCTTTATTGAAGTCGTACGAACGGACGGCGCCGCCGCTGGGTTTCCCGAGAGAAACTGATTCGCTTTGTCCGCGCTGCGTTAAGGAAGTGCGCACCGCCGTGATTTCGGGCGAGACTCCTTTGGAAACTCTGATGCATCAGCATCCGGGCGAAATCAAAGCGCAGATTGTTGAAGAGGACGGCCGCGTCGTCATGCGTAAGACTTGCCCGAAGCATGGCGAGTTCGTAGACGTGATGGCCACCGATCCAGCCTTCCTGGAAAGAATCGAATCGCTTTTCTTTGGTCGCGATTTTCGCGCCGCGGAAGATTCGAACGTCCACAAGCATGGAACGTCGAACATTAAGTTTGGCCGTGGAGCAGTGTTGACGGTCGATCTCACCAACCGCTGCAACATGATGTGCGATCCGTGCTTCATGGACGCGAATCAGGTTGGCTACGTCCACGAGCCGACGTTCGAAGACACGAAAGCGATTCTTGATCGCGCGGTTTCATTCAAACCACGCCGGCAAGTCATCATTCTGTTCTCGGGCGGCGAGCCGACGCTCTCGCCTTACTACCTGGACGCAGTTGCTTACGCGAAGAAGGTTGGCTTCTATCGTATTCTCGCGGCTACGAACGGAATTCGTTTCGCTGAAGACATCGAATTCTGCAAAGCGGCAAAAGCTGCCGGTCAGCACGGCGTCTATCTGCAATTCGACGGCGTCGGCGAAGAGAAGAACAAGCATCGCGGAGTCGGCAATTTGTTCGACGTCAAAGTGCGCGCGGTTGAGAATCTGGCGAAGGTCGGCATCAAAGTTACGCTCGTCGTCACGATCGTCAACAGCATCAACAACGATGCGATTGGGCAGATTGTTGAGTTCGCCGCGAAGAACATCGACAAAGTTCAGACGATCGCCTTTCAACCGGTTTCCTTCACGGGACGCGACGAAGATATCTCTGACGAGATGCGCACGAAGTGGCGCTACACACTCTCGGGCATGACGCACGATTTGAAAGATCAGCTCGGCGGTCGCATGCAGCCACTACGCGATTGGTTCCCGCTGTCGTCTTATTCAGCTTTCACCAGCGTGATGGACATGCTGCAAGGTGCGGACGCGCCATGGGGCTGGTCGTCCTGCAATTGTCATCCGAACTGCGGCATCTTCACCCTCGCGGTCGTGAACAAAAAGACCGGAGACTTTCGTTCGCTGTTCGAATTCTTCAATTACGAGCAGTTCATGAAGGACGTCGCCGTAATCACCGACACGGCGCGCGGCAAGAAGCTTTCTTACGCCCAACTGGGCATGGCGATCATGCGGAACTTCGACGCCAGCAAAGCGCCGGAAGGATTTCCCATCTCGCAAATCATTAATCTGTTCAAGCCGTCGTCAACCAACTCGAATTCGGATCGCAACGACCGAATGACCAGCGCCGGGCAGGACAGCCTCGCCGATAATTGGCGGGTACTCTGCGTTGAAGGCATGTGGTTTCAGGACCTCTTCAACTACGATTTCCGCCGCACCGAGATGTGTGTGATTCCGTACGGCACCCAGGAAGGCGAGATTTCATTCTGTGCTTACAACACCGGCGTGGGGTGGCGGCAAATCATCGAGAACATGCACAAGACGGCGAATCTTTCCGAGTGGTACAAGGAACACGAACGCCATCCAGTCTACGCCGCCGGGCACAACGTTCCGAACATTTCGAAGAAGCATTCGTTGAGCTTACCAATCGTGAGTCAGATCCTGGCTGAAGACACCCCGACAAACGTAACGCCGTACTTGGTTGAAGAACGAGAAAAAGTTCTCGTTTAAGACTCACAAGCTAGGAGAGAAATCATGAAGCCCCTACTTTCTTTACTACTCTCGCTGTCTGTGTTCTGCGCCACAACGCTGGCACAAGGAAACGAATTCAAAGTCCGATACGTCGGTGGATCGGTTGCCAGTAAGGTAAAACCCGATGACTGGGACAATACGATGACCATCAGTTCTGAGTTAATTAGTCTAAAGTTAAAAGACGGGCAAGAAGTAAAGATCGATCCGAAGACGGTCAAGATAATTACATACGGTCGGCACGCCAGTAGGCGTATCGGCACCTATGCAGCTCTTGCCTTTGTCAACCCTCTGTTTCTGCTGGGGATGTTTAAGAAGAACAAGCAGCACTTCATTGGTATCGCCGTGGAAACGGCGGATGGGAAGAAAGACGGCTATAATCTTCAGGCGAAAAACGACCGCTACAAAGCCCTGATCACCACTTTGGAAGGCGTCACAGGACTGAAGGTAATCGACGAAACCAAAGAACCTAAGGATTCAAAATAGCAATTCTATCGCGGCCATATCGGGCCGAGCATTCCAAAGAAGCATTCGTCAAGCTTACGAGACCCGGTCATTTCTCAACAGCCGCTAAGAGCGCGCCTTCTTCTCGTCCTTCTCCATTCGACGCTTCAGATATTTCGCTAGCTTCTCGGCCGTGCTGCGCTCGCCGCGTAAGGCGGCAACGCGATACGACGAATCGGCAAAGACCACTACTTTGGTGTTCAGATTGACGATCTGAATGCTCGCTGCCGCTGATGGCTGAAGAATTCCCCAAACGAAGATTCTCGCC
>DASYTZ010000116.1:0-9788 GCA_036001745.1 Pyrinomonadaceae bacterium | reverse complement strand
TCGCGCCGGCCAACTTCGCGAAAACCAAGACGCTCATGAAGCGCCCGGCTGGCCGTATTCTCCGGAAACATTCCAGCTTGCAAAGTCCAGATACCGTTCTCTTCCGAAGCCGAGATCAAAGCAGCGAGCAGCTTGCGGCCCACGCCCGATTGCCGGCGAGCAGTGCTGACGTAAACGCTCACCTCAGCAACGCCGCCATAGACGCATCGTTGAGACACTGGGCTAAGCGCCGCCCAGCCGACAATTCCTTTGCCGTCGCGTGCTACCAACCGCGCGAACTTCAAGTGGGCCGCGTCCCAGGCTTCCCACGAAGGCGCTTCTGTCTCGAAAGTAGCGTGGCCGGTCACGATGCCTTCCCGGTAAATCTCGCTCACCCTTTCCCAGTCCGCGGGCGACATTTGCCCAATGATCGGGTGAGCCATCACATTCGGCTTGACAGATATGTTCGACTTGGCTACCATGCATTCACATTCGCCGAGGCGAATATGATTCTAAGGAGGATTGAAATGGAAAGCAAGAACGAAACAGGGGTGGCGGTGGATGCGTTGAAGGCGCACCTGGCGCTAAATGTGACCGATGTGACGAAGAGCATCGAGTTTTACCGGAGACTTTTCGGCATCGAACCGAGCAAGGTGCGCACCGGCTACGCCAAATTCGACGTGCAGAACCCGCCGCTGAACTTCACCTTGAACGAAGGAATCGTCCCGAATCGCGGCGCGTTGTCGCATTTGGGAATTCAAGTCCGCTCCACTGAAGACGTGCTCGCGACGCGCGAACGGTGGCAGGAGGCGGGGCTCTTGACGCGCGACGAAATGCAGACAAACTGCTGCTATGCGACGCAGGACAAGACCTGGGTGCGCGATCCGGACGGCAACGAATGGGAAGTTTTCGTAGTGCTGGAGGATAATCTGCCGGAAACGGCATCGGCGGCGGCGTGTTGCGGACCCGACGGGACATGCGCTACGCCGATGACGCAGATTTCGCAAGCTTGAGATATGGCTGAGAAGAAACGAGTGCTGGTCATTTGCACGGGGAACGTCGCGCGCAGCCAGATGGCCGAGGGACTATTGCGCCATTTGGCCGACGACAAGGCGGAAGTTTTCAGCGCTGGTTTGATTCCGAGCTACGTTCGACCCAACGCAATCGCAGTGATGAAAGAAGTCGGCATCGATATCTCTCATCATCGATCGAAGTCACTGAACGAGTTCATCGACACGCCGTTTGATTATGTGATTACGGTTTGCGATCACGCCGCTCAGTACTGTCCAACTTTTCCAGGTGAAGCGAAGCGAATTCACTGGAGCATCAGGGATCCGGTCGTAATTGGCGATGACGAAGCACAGCTTCAAGCATTTCGCAGCGCGCGCGATGACTTGAAAGGCAGAATTGAGAAGTTCGTCACAGACGAACTTGCTTGAGTTGCGTTTCGTATCTCGCAGATCAAAAAACGCCGCCGGGCTGTGACTCCTGGCGGCGTTTTGAATTAGCGGGGACTGCGTTTACTAGAGCGGCTTGTTCGCCGTAGGCCCGCGCCGGCCAAACCGGCCGCGATTTTCGCGCCGGTTCTTGATCACTTCATCTAGCTTGGTTTTCTGTTCCGGCGTTAACAATGCGGCCAACTGGGTTCGCGTATTCTGTCGCGACGCGTGAAGCTGCTGGCGCAATTCCTTCGCCTTCGCCTTTTCGTCGTCAGTCAAAGTGCCTTCACGGAACTTGCGCCGCAGTTCAGCGAGCTGCTGCCGCTGACCCTGCGTGCTTTCAAAATTCGCGCGCCTGATTTCCCTCGCCTGCTGCTTCTGAGCATCGGTGAGGTTGAGCGTGCGCAAAGCGCCTACCGCCCGCCTGCGCGCCTGACGGCGCATGGTGCGCCGGCCAAATTCACCGCGCTGCGGTCGCTGCACATTGGGTGCGGTTGTCGGCGGCGTTTTGGACTCCTGCGCGGCAGCAACTGCGAAGCCTGCGAGCACGATAGCGAAACTACTTGCCAAAACTGAGAATCTCTTCATCTGATTACTCCTTCGAACTTATGAATTGAATTACCTCGGCCTCAGTCTTCCTCATTTGGTCGAGGCCCCGTCAACCTTAGACGCCCGGGACGGCGATTCAGCCGAAGTCAATCTTTCGAAAACCGCGGCTTGTCTAAACGCGCGGTAAACATTAATCTCTTTCAAGGAATCAGGGGCTCGTTTACAATCTCGCACGGATGAAATTGCTTCAGGACATCAACTCGCCCGCAGACCTGCGCCGACTCAGCATCGATCAACTTCAGGAAGTCGCCGAAGAAATCCGGCAGCACATTCTGGAAACGATGGCACGCGTGGGCGGCCACACGGGCGCGTCGCTCGGCGCGGTGGAGCTGGCGGTCGCGCTGCACTATGCGTTCGACACGCCGCACGATCGTCTGGTCTGGGACGTTGGCCACCAGGCTTACGCGCACAAGATTCTGACCGGCCGTCGCGATTTGCTGCCAACTGTCAAACAGTACGGCGGCATCAGCGGCTTCTTGCGACGAGACGAATCTGAGTACGACACGTTCGGCGCCGGTCACGCATCGACTTCCCTGTCGGCCGCGTTGGGAATGGCCATCGCGCGCGATCGCAAAGGCGAAGATCATCACGTCGTCGCGCTGATTGGCGATGCGTCGCTGGCGGGCGGCATGGCGATGGAAGCAGTAAATCAGGCAGGCCATCTGAAGACGCGCCTGATCGTCGTGCTGAACGACAACGAGATGTCGATCGCACCGGCGGTGGGCGCGCTCACCGGATATCTCAATCGTATTCGCGAAGCCCACGGGTACCATCGCTTTAAGGACGAAGTCGAAGAGACGCTGCTTTCGATTCCGAGTGTCGGCGAGCGGCTGCATCACGCCGCGAAAGCGATGAAGGATGCGATTGCCGCAGCCGTTTTGCCGGGCGCGCTCGTAAACGAACTCGGATTCAAGTACATCGGCTACGTCGACGGCCACAATGTGAAAGCGCTGGTCAAAGCGCTGCGCGAAGCACAGCAAATCAAAGACGGTCCCGTTATCGTTCACGCGCTGACGACCAAAGGCAAGGGCCACCCGGCGGCCGAAAACGATTACTACAAGTGGCACGCGACCGGTCCGTTTGATTTGAAAACCGGCAAGCCGATCAAGTCGCCTTCAAAAGCGCCAACCTATACAAAAGTGTTCGGCGACACGCTCTGCGAGTTGATGGAGCAGGACGAGAAGATCGTTGCGCTCACTGCCGCAATGCCCGACGGTACCGGTGTCTGCGAAGCGCTTGCGAAGTTCCCTGAACGCTCGTTCGACGTCGGTATCGCGGAACAACACTGCGTGACCTTCGCGGCCGGATTGTCCGTGGAAGGATTGAAGCCCGTCTGCGCAATTTACTCGACATTTCTTCAGCGCGCTTTCGACCAGCTCATTCATGACGTCTGCATACAGGACTTGAACGTCAAATTCTGTCTCGATCGCGGCGGTATCGCCGGCGGCGACGGCCCGACGCATCATGGGCTGCTCGACATCGCATATCTGCGCGGCGTTCCGAACATGGTAGTGATGGCGCCGAAAGACGAGCGCGAAATGCGCGACATGCTGTTCACGATGGTCGAGCATGTCGGCCCGGCCGCGATGCGTTACCCGCGCGGCAACGGCGTCGGCGTTCCGATTGACCAGCCGCCGCAGCTACTGGAAATTGGCAAGGCAGAACTGCTGCGCGACGCGGGCGAAGTCGCCATCGTCGCGTATGGCGCAATGGTGCATCCGTCTCTTGAAGCAGCCGAGAACCTCGCGAAAGAAGGCATCGAAACAACGGTTGTCAACGCGCGTTTCGTGAAACCTTTGGACAGCGCATTGTTGCTGGCGCTCGCGCGAACCAAGCGTCTGATTGTCACGGTGGAAGAGGCTTATCTCGCCGGCGGATTCGGTTCCGCGGTGATGGAACTGCTCGAGGAAAACGGCCTCCAGGACAAAATCGCTGTGGTCCGCATGGGAATTCCCGATCGCATCGTGACGCACGGAGATGCGAAGCTGCTGCTTGCCAAATACGGCCTGGACGCCGATGGCATTTATACGCGCGTGAAAGAAGCGGTCGCCGTGCTTGACGACCGGCACGCGCAGCACCATAAGGTTATTGCCTGACACGATATCCGCCATTCTCCCGCATTCCGGTCGCAACACATGAGCAAATAAAGTTTCACGGAACGCCCGCCGTGTGCATCCTCACGAGCACAACCAGTCAGGCCGCTGCGACCTTCACACGCGAGGCCTTAGACTTGCATCTAAAGCGTCGGGTAAGAACGCCCAAGTGAAATGAACATGACGAGAATCGAAGTACCTTTGACACTCCCGCCGCCGCATTTTGATGACGAAGCGACAATTGCGACGGCGCGGAAAGTCGTCCCCATTGAGCGCGCACGGGTGCGTGAATTCTGGCGAAAGCTGCGCGCAATTTTGCCATTGCTCTTGGCGGCGACGCTCTGCGGCGCATTGGGCGCGACGGTGGTTAATTATTACGAGCGAAAACCGAACGAGCCAGAACCAAGGGCGCAAAAGTCAGCGCCGAGCGCCCCTGCGGTTCAGGCGATCAGCGAACCTTCTCCGGCGGCCGTTGCCGTATCTTCCAACCTAACCAGCCAACCGGACGCGACTCAATCCGCCTCCACATCACAGCAAACTTCAGCGAATACGAACGAGCAGCCAGCAAAGGCAGATGAAAAGAGCACGCAAGCGGATGACCACGTGTCCGAAAAAACGTCGCCCAAAGCCGAGAAACAAGCCAGTTCCGACCCGTCAAAGTTGATCCGCAAGCGGCGGGTGCAACCTGATCAAGACGCGTCGAAACCTCAAAAGAACGGCGCCGGCCGCATTGCCGACATTTTTAGCGGCCCAAATCCCTAATGCACGACAGGCTCCAGCCTCTTGGTAATTTAACTCCCTGAAAACAAAAGCGGGCTCTAGTCTGTCTCAAATTCATAATAATTTTGAGTATTGACCGCGCTGGGCGAGCGTGGCATTATGCGCCTTGAGGCGTACAGCAACTTTGCCCTTTCCTGGTTCGCCTGCCCCATCCTCAACTTAAGCACAGCAGCCCGACTGATCCGAATTGTAGTCAAGATACGCTCGCGCGGTGCGGCGCGAGAGGAAGGTCACCCCTATGAAGCGGCAGTTTTTCTACGAGCGGGAATGCGTCCATCGGGAAGGGGGCGCGGACGGCGATACTTACAATGGCATGTTTTTCATTCAGGCACTTCAGCGATTGCAGAGCGATGACGCGGTGCGGATGGCTGCCAAAGTTTCGCCTTTTTATTGGGTCGACGCGCCGAGAGTTTTGGTTTGGCTCTGTAAGCAATGCGCCAGCGAACTGGCGATGGTCGATTCTCCGCGCGCGGTTTTGCAGAGTGGCAAAGTGGCATAGGCTTCAGTCTGTGCTTCGCGGGGGCATCGGCACCCAGACTAAAGTCTACGCTACAATCTGCGCATGCAGCGCGAGCGCATCGATAAGCTCCTCGTCGATCGGGGTCTGGTTGATTCGCGCACGAAAGCGCAGGCGGTGGTAATGGCCGGCGCCGTTTTGGTTGACGAGCAACTGGTTAAGAAACCTTCCGAAGTCTTTCCTCGCACAGCGAACATACGAATCAAAGAAGAAGCGGGCCGGCGTTATGTCGGTCGCGGTGGAATAAAACTCGAAGGCGCCCTGCGTGAATTCAAGATAGACGTCAGCGGATTAGTCTGCCTCGATGTCGGCGCATCGACCGGTGGTTTCACTGATTGCCTTTTGCAGCACGGTGCGCGAGCAGTTGTCGCCGTTGATGTCGGTCATAACCAGCTCGATTGGAAAATCAGGAATGATTCGCGCGTTGAAGTGCGTGAAGGAGTTAACGCGCGCTATCTGAGTGCGACAGAATTCGATCGCAAATTCGATCTGGCGGCAATTGACGTCTCGTTCATTTCGCTGACGAAGATTCTGCCGGCTGTCGTCCCGCTGCTGTCCGTCAATGGCCGCATCGTCGCGCTAATCAAACCTCAGTTTGAAGTTGGCAAGGGCGAAGTCGGCAAAGGCGGGGTCGTCAAAGATCCTGAACAGCACGAACGTGTTGTCAGCCAGGTTAACACCACTGCTGAATCTCTCGGGCTGAAAATCGGCGGCGTAATTCAATCACCAATTAAGGGTGCTGACGGCAATGTTGAGTTTCTCGCGCTGTATTACAAGTCGCGTTGACACTCCGATCAACCGGCGGCTATCATCCGCGCGTTCCTTCATCACCCGCAAAATGGCTTCGATCAAACGCATTGGCGTAGTCGTCAAACCGCATCAGCCCGATGCTCTGGAAACCCTCTGTCGATTGACCCAATGGCTCAACGAGCGGGGGATAACTCTGGTTGGGCTTCCGGAAATTGAACGCGAAAGGATCGAGCATCAGACTGGCTGTGTAGTTGAAGTTGTTGACGGCGCTGAGATTGCCCGGCAGGTCGATCTGATGCTCGTCCTTGGCGGTGACGGCACAATGATCGCCACGGCGCGGACGATTGGCGATAACGAAGTGCCGGTGATGGGAGTCAACTACGGCGGCCTCGGTTATCTCGCTGAGTTCCGAATCGAAGAGTTGTTCACGGCGTTGGAGTCAATCCTGGCAGGCGATTACAAACTGGAAAAGCGAGTAATGCTGGCGGTTGAGCTGCGCCGCGGCGACGAGCTAGTGACCAAGAACCGCGTGCTGAATGACGTCGTGATGAACAAGTCGGCGCTGGCGCGCATCATCGAAATCGAGACGTATCTAAATGCACAATTCGTAAACTCATTTCGCGCGGACGGTTTGATCGTAGCAACCCCGACGGGCTCGACGGCTTACAATCTGTCGGCGGGTGGCCCGATAATCTTTCCGTCGATGAACGCGGTTGTCATCACTCCGATTTGTCCGTTCACTTTGTCGAACCGGCCGATTGTGGTGCCGGATGATTCAGTGATTGAAGTGCGCTTGATGACCGAAAAGGAAGAAGTTGCCTTGACGCTTGACGGACAGGTCGGCTTTCCACTGCAAGTCGGCGACCGCGTCGTCATTCGTAAGAGCGACGCGTCTTTCAACCTCGTGCAACCGAAGAGTCGGAATTATTTTGATCTGTTGAGAGACAAGCTTCGTTGGGGGAGATGATACTTAGTTTCGAGTTTCGAGTTTGGAGTTTCGAGTTCAAGCCAAACCGGAACTCGCGGCGATCACACTTTCCGGAAAAACTGACCCCGTGACCATCTCATGAAACTCGAAACCCGAAACTCAAAACTCGAAACTGCGCCTCGCCCCTGGTACCGGCCTTCCCTGACGACGCAAATCCTCATTGGCCTGGTTCTCGGTGGATTGATTGGATACCTCGGTCGGCGCTGGGGCTACAATTGGGGCAACAACGTCTATTTCCTTCGGGACATTTTCCTAAATCTCATCAAATCAATCATTGCCCCGCTGATTTTTTCGACGCTGGTTGTCGGCATCGCGGGTGGCGGCGAACTGAAAAAGGTCGGGCGCATGGGCGTGAAGGCGCTGCTCTACTTTGAGATCGTCACGACCATCGCGCTGTTCATCGGGCTGGCGGTGGTGAATCTCACAAAGCCCGGCGCGGGCGTCGCGCTGGTTGGCGGCGGCGACATCTCCACTCTGGTGAAGACGCAGCCACAGGGCTTTCGCGATCTGATCGTGCACATCTTCCCGGCCAGCGTGATTGATTCGATGGTGCGCGGCGACGTGCTGCAAATTGTGGCGTTCTCGGTGTTGTTCGCGATGGCCGTTTCGGCGATGGGCGAAAAAGCCGCACCGATTCTGCGAGGCTGTGAAGCGCTTTCGCAGGTAATGTTCAAGTTCACCAACTACGTGATGATGTTTGCTCCGATCGGGGTAGGCGCGGCAATGGCCCACACCATCGCTACGAATGGACTCGAAGTCTTGTGGAACCTCGGGAAGTTAATTGGTTCGCTGTATCTCGCGCTTTTCCTGCTCGTCTTTTTCGTGATGGGAGCGGTCATGATCATCGCGCGTGTTCCGATTATTCAGTTTTTCAAAGCGGTGCGCGAGCCTTTCACGATCGCCTTCGCCACGACGAGCAGCGAATCGGCGCTTCCCAAAGCAATGGAGAACATGGAACGCCTCGGTGTGCCGCGGCGCATCGTCGGTTTCGTGATGCCGACCGGCTACAGCTTCAATCTCGATGGCACGACGCTTTATCTGGCGATGGCTTCAGTCTTCGTCGCGCAAGCGGCCGAGCCGGTTATCGGCCACATGAGCTTTGGCCGTCAGATCGTGATGATGCTGACGCTCATGATTACTTCGAAAGGCGTTGCGGGTGTGCCGCGCGCCGCGCTGGTCATCCTGCTGGCGACGCTGAACAGCTTTATGCCGGGCGGTCTGGGACCGATTGGAGTCGCCGTGATTTTCGGCGTAGACGAATTGATGGACATGGGCCGCACTTCCGTGAATGTTTTGGGAAATTGTCTGGCTACCGTCGTCGTGGCGCGCTGGGAGGGTGAGTTCGACGATGACAAGGCGCGCGTGTTCGGCACACCGGAGGAAGTGAAGCGCGAGTTGGCAGCCGGCGAAGTGGCGCTCGCGGAAGCAGCCGCGGAAGGATGAACAAGAACGCAAGTTAACAACTTGCGCCACACGGAATGCTTTTTCCTATTGCAGACGACAATCGTGATCGACGCACGACGCCCGTCGTGAACTATGCGCTCATTGCGATCAATCTGTTGGTATTTGTGTTTCTGCAAGGCCTCGGTTCAAACGATAGATTCACCTATGCGTTCTCGACGGTGCCGGGAGAGATCATAAGCGGCAGAGACATCGTCACGCGGCCGGTCGTCGTGCAGCAGTTCACGGGCCAGCAAATCCAAATGCCGGGCTTGCAACCGACGCCGATTCCCGTCTACCTCACGCTGATCACTTCGATGTTCATGCACGGTGGCATCGCGCACATCTTCGGCAACATGCTGTTTCTTTGGATCTTTGGTGACAACATCGAAGATCGTATGGGGCATCTTCGCTATGCGATCTTTTATTTAGTGTGCGGAATTCTTGCTGGCCTCGCGCACGTGTTTACGACCGCAGCGTTCGCCGGGGGCAACGAGGCGAGCTTGTTGATTCCGAGTCTCGGCGCGTCAGGCGCGATCTCGGGAGTGCTCGGCGGTTACATCCTGCTCTTTCCGACGCGCCGGGTGATGGTAATGATCTCGTGGTTTGTGACCGCCGTTCCGGCATTCATCGCAATTGGTCTGTGGTTCGTGTTTCAATTGATCAGCGGACTTGGCATGCTCGGCTCGGGCAGCAAAGCAGGTGGCGTCGCCTACGCCGCGCACATAGGCGGATTCATCGTAGGACTTGTTTTGATCACACCTTTTTTGATTGGCCGGCCGCGCGACGATTCATACAACGTGCCGCGCTACTGATCATCCAAGCACTTCGCAATGGCAACTGAACTGGCGCCGACAAACGTACAAGGCCTCGATATTCGCTCGACTCCGCGCGCAGAGATGAAGCTCTATCCGCTCGACACCTTCGCCTATGAGTTTCCAGGAAAAGAGATCAAGATCAATTTTGAGATTCCCGAATTCACCTGCATCTGCCCGTTCTCGGACTTTCCGGACTTCGCGACGATTAAGATCGACTACGTGCCGAACGAACGATGCATCGAGTTGAAGAGTCTGAAGCTCTATATCAATTCATTTCGTGACGTGAAGGTCTTTCACGAGCATGTCATCAATATGATCCTCGAAGATTTTGTGAACGCGTGCGATCCTTTGAGCGTAGAGATCGAAGGCGACTTC
>DASYTZ010000115.1:0-7084 GCA_036001745.1 Pyrinomonadaceae bacterium | reverse complement strand
TACTTTCCTGGATCGGGGCGGCGTTTGACTGCGAGGAAATCAATGATTTGAATGAACAACTTCGTGTGACCTTCGCTGGCTTCGCGCACGGTCTCGACCAGCTTCTTCAATCCGGGAAGAAAACGATCATGTCCGATGCGTAGCAACGGCCCGCTGGGAATGTCGCGAATGCCCGTCGCTTCGACCACCAGCGCCGCTGGCTGGCCTTCGGCAAATCTTCGATACCAATCAAGATTATCCTGCGTCACGAATCCATCCTCCGTCGCGCGCCACGGCACCATCGCCGGCACCCAAGTGCGACTCTCGAGCTCAAGCGGACCAATCTGAATCGGCCGAAACAGAAGCGATCGCGCTACTTCGTCGGCAGTGGGCCAGCGCGTTTCCGGAATCGGATGCTTGATGGGATTGGCAAAACGCCACATCGTTGTGAAGTAACGAGTCTATCAGGTTTAATGTGAATCGCGACGGGCTATTCCACTTTTTTCACCATGAGCGTAGACTCTCCCCTTGCAAACGACCGTCAGCACTCTGACGAGTCCTACAATCCTTTTCAAGTCCAGTCTTTTAAGGAAGTTCGCATATGGCCTCAGCGTCCTCAAATCCATATTCGAAAAGTACCAAACGCCCCAGAATTTTTTTGTCCCACTCAAGCGCGGACAACGACCAGGCAAGCGACCTATACAAGAAGCTCCTAGCGGAAGGGACTCCGTGGATGGACCTGTTCGATTTGCGCCCAGGCGATCCCTGGGAGGACAAAACCCGCGAAGCGATCTCCAGGGCAGACGTGGTAGTTGTTTGTGTTTCGCGTAATTCGAATTCACGAACCGGGTTTCTGGAAAAAGAAACTGCCATCATTCTCGCGGAGGCGGCGGAAAAGTTATTCAACTTTGTACTACCGGTTCGGTTTGACGACTCGCCGGTGCCGAAGATCCTCGAGCCCTATTACTACATTGATCTATTTGCCGAAGGCGGGTACGAGAAGCTGCGCGGGTTTTTGACGGTCCTCGGTACTCAGATACGTGAAGGGACACAATCACAGGTGGCCGTTCCGGTGTCCGGCCATCAACAGGCTAATGCCAGCCTTAAGGCGCCGCGAGCACGTCAGCGATCCCACAAACCAGATGTCCCACCCAATGACGCCACGACAGCAGCGGAAAAGTCGTTTCCCGACGACGAATTGTTGCACGACGGAAGCAAGGGAGAGTTGGTTACCGCGGTTCAGCAGCGCCTGCGTGAGTTCGGTTACAAAGTCTTTGCCGACGGCACGTATGGACCAAGCACCAAGGCGGCGGTTCTCGAGTTTCAGGAGACTAATAACCTGAGGTCGACCGACGGCCTCGTCGGACCGAACACGTGGGCGGCCCTGTTTGGGCAGGAGCCAGTCGAGCGAAAGGCACCGTCGACGCTGAAACGGAAATCTGCCAGCCGAAAGTCCTCAACCCGCGCAAACGCTGCAGGCAGGGCGGCGTCGAATGCATCCGCGACGATCGTAGCAACGCCTGGAATAATTAAGGAAGGTTTGGATGAAGAAGCGCGTGAACGTAAGGCGCTTAATGACAAACCTGTAACCGATGTCGACAAGGACACGCTGGGCTTTCGGCCCTATGTTTGCGCGTTAAGGGACTTTATTAAGTCCCAATCCACAACCACGCCACTGACAATCAGCATCAACGGCGCCTGGGGATCGGGTAAGTCGTCGCTGATGCGAATGCTTCAGAACCAATTGGAGCCTGACCCCGGAACACGCTGGCAGAGGCTGAAACAGACTCTGAGGTGGCTGAAACAGACTCCGAGGCGGTTGCTCCAGAAAGAGGTGAAACGTGATCCGCCAGAGCCGATGTGGGAGCCGATGTCGTGGATAAAGGTTAGGTGGCTTGCCGGGTATTTTTACGGAACGGTATTTTACGGAATCGGGCGGCTGCTGGTGAGAATGAAAGTTCCGAACTCCGACTACATTAAACTGGCCTTCGCTTTCGCGCCCGATGAGGACGTCACCGGTGATAATTTTGATCAGTTGTTCGCGAAATGCGTCGAATTCTCGATCAAGCAGGACTTTCGAAATCAGAATGGAGATCCGCAGGGGCAACAGCGCATCGACACAGAACGCAAGGATCGCGCGAAGAAAACGCGGTTCTGGGCACGTCAAGCGGCGCGGCGCCGCAAGATGACCCCACCTGCTCATCCGACAATTTGGTTCAACGCATGGAAGTTCAATCAGCAGGAGCAGCTCTGGGCGGCGTTAGCTACCGCCGTGCTCGAGCAGTTAAAGGGAAAATATGGGTTCTTCACGCGCCTCTATCTGCTGACAAAACTGACTTGGAAACGCACTGACAAACTACGTGCAGTTAATCAAGTATCTCGCAAGCTGATTTTACCTGTCATCGTTGCCGGCCTAGTTGCGCTTTACTACGCCATGCGTCAACCTCTAATCAATTATTTTTATCCACTACCGCACCAACCGCCGCAATGGCTATCGAAGGACACTTTGCTTTGGCTCGCGCCGGTGTTGGCCGCGATGTGGCAAGCCATCAAAGCCATCGACGATCCCTTCAAAATACCGATCGACGAACTAATGACCTCGCCTGATTACAAAGGAAAGGTCGGCTTCATTGGCACGTTCGAACAGGATTTCGGCCGCATCGTAGATGTGGCGATTCGCCGCTCAATATTCTGGAAGCCCCGAAAACTTGTGATCTTCATTGACGATCTTGATCGTTGCGGTCCGACGCAGGCGGCGGGAATTGTCGAAGCCATCAACCTCTTTCTCGACAGCGTAGGCTGCGTCTTCGTGCTTGGGATGGACATGAACGCGGTCGCGATCAGTATCGAAGTAAAGTACAAAGAGCTAACCGAAAGAATGCGGGAGGACGCGCCTGACGATGTCGCGCCCGGCGTCCTTTTCCTCGATAAAATCGTTCAAATTCCATTCAACGTTCCGCGGCCGAACAAAACTGATATGAAAACTCTGGTGGGGAAGATAACCGAGACCGAGAGCCGCGAGTTGCCTGCCATAATTCCCACCCCGCCACGGCCAAGCGTTTCGTCAAATGGAGGATCAACGACGCCACAGGCGCCAGTCCCAGCCTCGCCACAAGCAGCAACCACAAAGGCCGCGCCCACTCCTGCCGCCCCGAAAGTTGATCGCGCCGGGTTCGCGCAGGAAGACATTCGACAAGCTATTGCCTTCGCTACGGGTCTGCTGAAAGAAAATCCGCGGCAAGCCAAACGTTTCATTAATCTGTTTCGATTACAGGTCTACATCGCTGACGAGCGCGAGCTACTCTCCGACAAGAAGGATCGTCTAAACCCACAGACGTTAGCTGTCTGGGTTGCGTGGTACATGCAATGGCCTGAAATCGTGAAGCTGCTGGCCGGCTCGGCACAGTCGGAAGAGTTGCGTCAGAATCTGGCGACGATTGCCGCCGGAGTCTCACTTCCCTCAGAATCGCAGGTTGTCTGGCAACGACCCAAACAGACGAACTATTTCAAAAAGTTGAAAACCATTCGTGAGCGCGAAAAGAGTTCAGCATCACACTGGTCTAACTTGCCCTGGCAACTCTGGACAAGAGACAGCGACTTCCTCCGGTGTCTTAAGGAGCTGGAACACTATTGGCAGCGGTCGGCACTGCTGAATTCGATGCTCGACATGACGCAGGTAACCGTAAGCGAACCGGCGCCCGCTGCTGAAATTCCTCCGCCAGTTGCGGCCATTACGTCTGCTGCTTCAGTCCCCGCTTAGTTCGATCACGTTTGATTGGTCGCCGGCGAACTGGGGGTGATATATTTTTCACCTTAGATCCGAACATGACTGACACTCTTCTTAAATGGCGTTCTGAGTTTCCCATTCTCGAAAGAGCGGTCTATTTGATCTCGCACAGTCTCGGGGCGATGCCGCGCGCGACTTACGATCGTTTGCAAGAGTACGCGGATACCTGGGCGACCCGCGGCGTGCGCGCGTGGGCTGAAGGTTGGTGGGACATGCCCGTGACGCTCGGTAACGAAGTCGCACGAATCATCGGCGCGGACGAGAACACCGTTGTGATGCATCAGAACGTTTCGATCTGCCAGTCACTGATTCTCTCTTGCCTCCTGCCGCCGAAAGATCCCAAGCGCAACAAGATAGTTTTTGAAGAGCTGAACTTCCCTTCCGTGATGTACGTGTACAAAGCGCACGCGCGCGCCCACGGTCTGCGAATCGAGCGTGTGAAATCGGACGACGGCATGACGATTCCGCTCGAGCGAATGTTGGCAGCGATAGATGTGGAGACGCTGCTCGTTCCCATCTCGCATGTTCTGTTCAAGAGCGCTTTTCTGCAAGACGCGAAAGCAATCACTCAGCGCGCGCATGAAGTCGGCGCGATGGTAGTCCTCGATACTTATCAATCGGCGGGCACTGTTCCGTTCAGCGTGAAGGAACTGAATGTCGATTTTGCCACGGGCGGATCGGTGAAGTGGCTGTGCGGTGGGCCCGGCGCCGGGTATCTTTACGTGCGACCTGATTTGATCGATCAGCTTCAGCCGAAAACGACCGGCTGGATGGCGCACGAACATCCGTTCGCGTTTGAGACGGAAATGCATTACGCGCCGAACATTACGCGGTTTCTGCACGGCTCGCCGGCTATTCCGGCGTTGTACGCAGCCGAATCAGGCTACAAGATCATCAATGAAATCGGCGTCGCCGCGATTCGCGAAAAGAGCATGCGACAAACTCAGAAACTGATCGCATTGGCCGAAGAAGCCGGCTTTCGCGTGACGAGCCCGAAAGACCCGGCACAACGGGGCGGGACCATTACGGTTTGGGATGAGAACGCGGCGGAAATCACGAAGGAACTGATTCGCCGCGAGTTCATTGTCGATTATCGTCCCGGCGCAGGCGTGCGCATCTCGCCGCACTTCTACACGAAAGATGAAGAGTTGGAATTAATCGTCGCTGAGATGAAAAAGATTCGCGACAATCGCGAGTACGAAACCGCAGGAAAGGCCGGCGCAGCATTCTAGTTTCCATGGCTATCGAATACGGCAAAGACGCTCCTCTCTCTTACAACAAGTACCTGCGTGTGCCGGAGCTGATTGGCTTGCAAACGTGCCTGTCGTCTCCCGCGCATCACGACGAGCTCTTGTTCATTACCGTTCATCAGGCGTACGAACTTTGGTTCAAGCAAATTCTCCACGAGATCGATGCCGCGCTGCGGTTGATGAATGAAGATCGCGCGGGCGAAGCTGTTTTGTCGATGCGGCGGGTGGTGGAAATCGAAAAACTTTTGATTCAGCAGATTCACATCCTGGAGACTATGACGCCGATCAACTTCCTCGGCTTTCGTGACGAGCTGAATCCCGCCAGCGGTTTTCAGTCGATGCAGTTTCGCGAGATTGAATTCGCTTCGGGACTGAAACATGAATCAATTATTCGCGCATTTGCAGATGACGAGTTTGCGCAGAAGCGTTTGCAGTGCCGTTTGGATGCGCCGTCGTTAGGTGACGCATTCTTCGCGCTGCTGCGGCGCGGCGGATTTGATGCGCCGAGCGATGACGATCTACGCGATGAAAAAGAGCGTCGTGGCAATCAAAGCCGGCGCACGCGCGCCATTGTCGAAATCCTGACGCACCCGGAAAAACTCTACAAGGAATACCAACTCGCCGAAGCGCTGCTCGAACATGACGAGCACTTCTCGCTCTGGCGCTCGCATCACATCAAGATGGTCGAGCGGATGGTGGGCACGAAACGCGGCACGGGCGGATCGGAAGGCGTGGGCTACTTGAAGACCACACTCGACAACAAATTCTTTCCAGAGCTTTGGGAAGCCCGCACGTATTTGAGCACGAAGCACGGCAACGGAGGATGTCCGTTTGCCAAGACGTAGTCCCGCCTAATCTCATGCCCGTTGAATTCCCTGAACGCTTCAACATGGCCGATTATTTCCTCTACCACAATCTGGAGGAGGATCGAGAGAACAAAGTCTGTCTCTATTTCAAAGATCAAACCTACACGTACGGTGATGCGGCGCGCATGTCGAATCAAACGGGCAATGCGCTGCGCGAGCTCGGCGTCGATATGGAAGATCGCGTGCTGATCGTTTTGCCGGACTGTCCTGAATTTGTCTGGAGTTGGTTCGGCGCGGCACGCATTGGCGCGGTGATCACGATGGTGAACCCGCTGCTGCCGGCGGACGACTATCGTTACTATCTCGAATACACACGCGCCCGCGCGGCGGTGGTGCATCAATCGCTCGCACAGCCGTTTGTCGAGGCGGTCTCGAGCGCCAACTATCTTCGATCGGTGCTGGTCGTGGACGACGGCGGCGCGATGGAAGAGCAGCTAATCGATCCACGTGGCCGCGTCAAGTATTTTCCGTTCGCGGAAAGCGTCGAGTCACAGCCGGTGGCCTATCGCGCCGCGGACACGCATCGCGATGACATCGCCATCTGGCTGTTCACTTCCGGCTCGACCGGCCATCCGAAGGGCGCCGTGCATTTGCAACACGATTTGCCCTTCAACACCGAAGTCTTTGCAAAGCGCACGATGGGTGTAAACGAAAACGATCTCACCGTGTCTGTACCCAAACTCTTCTTTGGCTACGCGACCGGAACGAATTTACTGTTTCCCTTTGCGGTCGGCGGCGCGACTGCATTGTTCGCGGAACGCTCAACGCCCGAAAAACTGTTCGAAGTGATCGAAAAATATCGTCCCACGGTTCTCACGACTGTGCCGACAATGATCAATGCAATGCTCAATGTCGATAACGCGAGCGCTCAGGATCTGTCGAGCCTTCGCTTCTGCTACTCAGCCGGTGAAGCGCTGCCGGTCGAACTCTACCATCGCTGGAAACAAACTTTTGGTGTGGAGATTTGCGATGGCATTGGCTCAGCCGAAATGTTTCATATCTACATCACCAATCGTCCTGAAGACGTGAAGCCCGGCAGCCTCGGCCGCATCGTCGAAGGTTACGAAGCAAAGATCATCGATGGTAAAGGAAACGAAGTTCCGAACGGGGAGATGGGCACTTTGAGGATCAAAGGCGACTCAGCCGCGCTCTGTTACTGGAATGCGCACGAAAAATCTAAAGAGACTTTCGCGGGCGACTGG
>DASYTZ010000114.1:0-6108 GCA_036001745.1 Pyrinomonadaceae bacterium | reverse complement strand
GGTAGTGGTAAGCCAGGTCTATCATTCCCTAATTTGAAGGCTTTGGTCTACCCACCAATGAAACTCATCGATCTGGAAGGCGCCACGAAGTCGGGATCATTGATGAAATGCCGCGGCTCTTTCTTCATCACCACGCCTGAGATGAAGTCGATGATTTCCGATTGGGATGCGCCATCGCGCAACACGTCGCGCAAAGAGTGTTCGACGGTTGAGAAGAGGCAAGTGCGGATTTGACCGTCAGCCGTCAGGCGAATACGCGAGCATGCGCCACAGAAGGGCTCAGTCACTGGAGCGATGATTCCGATCTCTCCCGGCGCGCCGTCGGCAAACCGATAACGCGAAGCGGTGCTCGACCCACGAAACTCGTCAATCGGTTCCAGGGGAAACTTCTCTTCAATTCGGTTGCGAATCTCGCGCCCTGACACAACGTCTTCACGCGACCAGTCGTGGCCTGAATCGAGCGGCATGAACTCGATGAATCGCATCAGCACATCGTGTTGACGCGCAAATTCTGCAAAGTCGGCCACCTCGTCTTCATTGTGACCGCGGACGATGACAGCATTGATTTTGATTGGCCGAAGGCCCGCGTCTTTCGCCGCCTGAATTCCTTCCATTACGCGATCCAAAACATCGACGCCGGTCATTTGCTTGAACACATCACGTTTCAAACTGTCGAGACTGATTGTGATGCGATCCAGACCAGCTTCTTTCAAGCTCTGTGCGCGATGCGGCAGGAAATAACCGTTGGTCGTGAGCGCCAGATCGTGCAGGCCGCGATCCTTAAATTGCGCCAACTTGAAAATGATCTGCTCGATATCGCGGCGCATCATCGGCTCGCCGCCGGTGAGACGAATCTTCTGAATCCCAAGCTCAACAAAGATGTCGCACGCGTACTCGATCTCTTCGTACGACAGCATCTGCTCTTTCGGAGCAATCGGGGGCTCACCATGCGGCAGGCAATAAAAGCAGCGGAAGTTGCAGCGGTCCGTAAGCGACACTCGCAAATCGCGAATCGCACGGTTATAAGAATCTCTGAGAACGCCTGTCACTACGGGGCAATGATAAGCCGTGCAAGGTGGGAGTTCAAAGAGGCTCAGGATTCTTGCCGGCCGCTGATCATGGAAAGCCCAACTCGCCTTTCGATTCGCTATTCCAGACGAGTCTGCCGCCGAGTTCATCGTTCAAGTGATTGAGGTTCGCGCCCAGCAGAATCATTGCCGTTTTCAAAGCCTGAATCGAGTCATGGCCACGTCCAAAGTGGGTTTCCTGGCTTCCGATGCCGATGATTTGATATGGACATTTGTAACCTGACACATCCGTCAACGGTTGAGGTTTGCCAATGAAGACGCTGATGGGCCGCTTGTTTCCGTTTTCATCGATGATGTGAAGCATTCGCTATGCGATGATTTCGCCAATACTGTCAAACGCCATGTAACCCTCCCCCACTTGCGTTTTTCGAAAAGAAGAAACGCCGGCCAACCTTGACGGGCCGCCGACGCTGTGTGGGAGGTGATTGTAGTTCAGTAGCCCCGCTTGCGCGTTCGCACGATCCAAGCTGGCGCAGGTGCTTTGCTTTCCCCGAAATCGATCCAGCCCGACAGCCGAGTGACAACCATTGGCGCTTGATCGGAACTGCTCGCAGCAGAAGGCGAAACCTTGCGTGTCATATCCTGTCTTGAAGTTGTCGTAAAGTTTGTCATGGTCGTGATCCTTTCTGCTTAGGTCGTCCGTTTGGCCCACCCACTAACGCAGGCGGTACTGACTATTAGTTCACACTCATCAAACCTGCACTGGCGGTGAAGCCGACGCCGAAGCCGACTACCATCGCCGGGCCGGCCCACTCTTTCTTGCCGGCCAACATGAAACCGGTCGAAGCGCTTGACAGATTTCCAAAGTTCTCAAGCACGTCGTACGACTTGTGCACCTTCATTGAATCGGTGTCGAGGTGCAGTTGCGAGCAGACACCGTCCAGAATTTTCTTGCTGCCCGTGTGAATCAGGCAGTCGTCAACCTGGCTCATATCAGATACCGGCGACATCGGATTGTGAAGCACATCGTTGACGGTCGTGACTGCGTAGTGCGCGCCGCGTTGCGGGACCGCCGGACGCATGAAGTATTGCGGCTTTCCATTCAATGCCGGATGCGAACTGTTGCTAATCATCGTCAGCAGGTTCACATCGTCGGGCGAGTCGTTCGTCAGATGGCAAATCGGTCCGAAGGTTGGTTTGCCTGACTGGTCCGCGCCCAGCAACAAGGCTACGGCGCCGTCCCCGAACAACATCGACTGAATCGCCAAAGTCGTTTCCGTTCGCTCGTTCTCGAATCCAGCGTCATCCAGTTTGCCATTCTTCCTCATGCGCGCGACTTCGCGAAAACCGTAATACTCGTCGCGCAGCAGCGGCGCGACGTAAGGGGTGTGCGCTTCAGACATCAGCACGATTGCCATCTTTCCAGGATTCGCGGTGAGATACCATTGCGCGACTTCGACGGACTTCAGCATCACTGAGCAGCCTTGTGATTGCATGCTGACCGTCGACAGCGAGCGCGGCAACAAACCATGAGTGCGCCCCATCACTTCGGAAGCCAGACAGGGCAGCATCTGGTCGGGCGTGTTGGTTGCGGCAATCAGCAGACCGATCTGCGAAGGGTCGCCGCCCCATTCTTCGATGCACCGGCGCGTGGCGTCCACGCCAAGTTCGGTCGTCGAGCTGGTTTGATTCATCGGAGCGCCCGTCAAAAAGTCAGCGTAGTTGTCCATCGTCGAATAACGATTGTCGACGCCAAGAGAACAGATGGAGTTAATGAGTTCAGGTGAGAACTTATGCATCATCGAAGCAACAAGTTCCGTGGTGCTGAATCGGTTCTGTGGGGTTGCGGTGCTTGCTTGAACCAGGCTAATCATTGTCTTTCTCCTCGTATCGAACTCTCTCTCTGAGAACCCTGAATAGCCTTTTCCCTTAACAATACGCGTGCCACCGATGAACAATTGACCGCAGGGACAGTTAAGCCCAATTATTTGTCGAGTTAGAACAAATGTCGTAGTACCAGTCGAACCCGGTTAAGTCCGACGAAGGTGGTTACCGAATATGCAGATGTCGCTGCGATGCGAAAAGGAGACTAACTGATGATTTCCTATGAAGCGCTGTTTGCTGAGGAATTTGAACGAAAGAGCTGCGGAAAAACCGTTGAGAGGATGGTTATTAGTCTAATTGTGAAAGCTGACAACTAGGTACACACTGTTCATCTAGTATCCGCCGCATTCGCCGCATTTTGGCCCGCTAACGCACGATTGATCGCTTCGCGCAAACGGTCGCCGCTATGTGAAGGTGAGTAGCCTGTCCACTGGTTGATGACGTGTCCGTCGGCGCCAATGACGAACGTCTGGGGAATCGAATTACGGCCGTTCATCAACATGCGAGCGGTCTCTCGATCCGCCCAGCCAATGCGGAAACCGAAATGGAAATCGCGCGCAAACTTCTGCACACGATCGCGCGCGGCGATCGGATCTTCCGTCGTGAGCGCAATGAACTCAACGTCTCGACCAGCGTATTCCTTGCGCACCTTTTCATAGTCGGGCACTTCACGACGGCAGGGTCCACACCAAGTGGCCCACATATTCACGACGATTACTTTCCCGGCGAAGTCCGCAAGGCGAAAAGTACTATCGTCGATTGACTGGAGTTTGTGATTGAGCAGGCCCTCAGGCAATGTGCCTGGCGGTCCGAGCGGTACAGCCTCAGGTTCCGATCGTAGCGATTCCTGAACAGGTTCCGGCGGTGGCGGTGGTGGAGGTGGATTGTTAATTCTGCGTCCCGACTGCGCTGCCGCGTTTGCAGCGATGAACACGAGAACAAGGATTTGGACGATTAACTTTCTCATAAAACTTCTTCCTTACTTCGCGGCCGGTAGACTCATACGGCCGATCGCGCCCTCGCCGATGCTGCCGAAATAGAGATTGCCCTTGTGCTCAACGACATTCGCGATCTCAGCGAAGCATTGCGGCGAAGGGTCCTGCAAATTCTGCACCACCTTGCCGTTTGAATCCAGCCCGAGAACGAACGCATAGCGCTTGATCGCAGGTTGGAGAAAATTGGGCAGGCGCATGACTGCTTTCCGCAAGAACGGATGTCGCAACAGGAAGTCGAGCCCCGCGTCGCGCCGATTTACGATCGCCACCCAAAACAGATCGCGGCCGTTCGATGAGATGCCGTCAGGAAATCCCGGCAGGTTATCGATGAAAGTCTCTGATTGCCCTTGCTTGTCGCCTTTCAGCCAAACACGCCGAATGCTGTATGTGCCCGTTTCGTTGACCAACAGGAAAGACTGGTCGGGACTAACGGCGACACCGTTCGCGAAATACAAATCACGAAGCACGGTGCGCGTTTGCTTTGTCTTCGGATCGTATGCGAGCAGACGGCCGTTGGGCCGGTGTTCGAGCAGGTCAGCTTTCAATTCCGTGAGCGGGTATTTGTAGGAAGCGTCTGTAAAGTAAATTGTCCCATCGGGCGCGATATCCAAATCATTCGTGCAGTGAAACTGAACGCCGTCAGCCTGGTTGCTTAGAGGCGTGATGCTCCCGTCCGGCGCAATCGAGCGCAAGCCATTCATTGCATCGGCAACAATCAAATTGCCGTTCTGATCGAATTTTAAGCCGAGCGGTCTGCCATAAGTATTCGAAAAAGGTTCCGGACGGGTGCCGTCGGGCTGCAAACGAAAGATGTGCCCGTCATCGGTCCCCGTGTAGATTCGATCCTGGCTATCGATCGCTACGTCCTCCGGGGCAAAGCCGTTAACTGGCAGGCGCTGCATTTTGCCCAGTTCGTTGTTTTGCGCGTAAACGCCGGTGAGTTCGGGCATTGCCGGCGGATTCCAAGCTACAGGATCGATCGGCACCGGCCAGAGCAAAAGGTAGCCGACGATGCCGACGACAGCGGTGATCAAAATACGGAGGATAGCGCGTTTCATCTGGAGGATTTGTTAGCGCTCGCCGCGCGCAATTTCTACTTTCGTTTCGAGTTCCACGACAAGCTTGCGAATACCAGGTTGGCCCATAGGTTCGATCCAGCGCAGTGCTTCGTCCAGCACACGACGTTGATGCTCTGGCCAGTTTGGTTCGCCGGCGACACTTCCAAGTCTTCCGTGGTAGTAACCGGCGCGCGGCGGCCGCACACTTTCGATCACGTCACGGTCAACGGCCAGGGCCATTGCCGGAAGTCCGGTCTGTTCAATTGCGCGCGCGGCCAGCGCCACCGACTGATGACACAGACGCGACGCGGGAATCAGCAGCGCGGCCTGCACGTCGTAGCGACTTAGCCTTTCGAGCAGGTACGGGATCGTTTGCTGCGCGAAACTACGCGCATCGGGAATGAAACCAGAGAAACTCCAGAACACTGGAGCAATCTGGCCGATAATGCGATTGCTTTCAAATTCATGCAGACGGTCGAGCGGTACCTGAACGTTGGCGTCTTGCTGAACAAAAGTCGAGTCATATCCCCGAGCTGAGAATCGCAAGTCACGTAAATCAATGTCGCTGGGAATCTCGCGCAACTGGAGATCGCCATCAGGCACGGTCGTGTCAAACGGGTCTGTGCCATCGATGTAAGCGCCCGCGGAAACGATCAGCGCGAGATTCATCATCGTGATTGCGCGCCGCGCCGGCGTGAACGGCGCGAGGGAATTCTGGATGAAAGGATATTGGTCGACGTTATCGGGGGAACCGTGGACCCTGGATTTCCAAGCGTCGTACTGGCGCCGCCACTGCTCGCTTTGTTCAATAATTTCCACGACTTCTGTAGTCCTGTTCAATCGCCCGATGGCTTAGGCGGTTCTGACTGATTCGTGCGATTCGCGTTTAAGACGAACGCGATTAACGCGGCTACGATCGCGACAGCCATCATCGCGACGGAGTAACGATGCAGGCTGTCAAACGCGACGCGACGCGGATCACTCGTCGCAATTTGATCGATTGGCAACTGCATCGCTGCTCGCAACGCCGCCATCCGCGCAGCTACAACCCAATGTCCGAGGCCTGTCATGATAGCCATAATCGCGAGCGAAATCATCTCCGCGAACCGTCTTAACCTCGTGTGCGCACGCGTGGCGAAAAAG
>DASYTZ010000113.1:0-3678 GCA_036001745.1 Pyrinomonadaceae bacterium | reverse complement strand
ACTCTATTCACGGGTCGAGTGTGGGATGCGCTCACTGCCGTTCGCGGTTCTGTAACGAGCTTTCAGTCGTCCGCTTCGCGGACGCGGGAACAAGAGGGGCGCACTTTCCCCAGCGATAAATCGCTGGGCTATTTTCAGTCGTCCGCTGCGCGAACGAGGTTAACGCTGACCCTTTTGGTCGTGTTACTTTGTCTCGCAACTGCGAAAGTCTCCGCCCAAGAACCCAAGCCATCGCCAACACCTTCGCCGGTGATCTCAGCCCAGCAGACGCTGAAGCTGCCGGCCGTCGCAATCGATTATCGCGCTGATGCTAACAAGCCACTGCCGGCGCTGAATCGCGTCGGCGTCGACGTGAACGAGCAGAAGCCGGTCACGCTGCGTGAAGCGATCGTGATGGCCCTGAACAACAACAAGGACATCGAGGTCGCGCGCGATAATGTGCGCATTGCCGAAGCGGATTTGTTGACCGCACATGGCGCATACGATCCAAGATTCACCGCGCAGAGCTATTACGAAAGAATCAAAACACCCGCGGCAAGTTTCCTCAGCGGCGCGAGCGGTGCGTTGGAAACAACTGACTTCACGAACACGACGCGCCTCGAAGGTTTGTCGCCAAGACTCGGCGGCAACTATCGTCTGGATTTCTCTTCGATTCGGCAAACCACGAACAGTCAATTCACGGCGCTGAATCCGCAGTATCCGACGGCGCTCACCTTCAGTTTTACGCAGCCGCTTCTCCGTGGGCGCAGCTTCGATTTGCCGCGGCGGCAGATCGAAGTCGCGAAGAAGAATCTCTCGTTGACGGACGCGCAATTTCGTCAGCGCGCGATCGAAGTGATCACGAACGTGCAGCGAACGTACTGGGATCTGGTGTTTGCTCTGCGCAATCTGCAAATTCAGCGCGAATCACTGAATGACGCGCGCACGCAACTCGAACACAACCGGCGCATGGTGGCCGAGGGCACGCTCGCGCCGATCGACATCGTCGCGGCGCAGACGCAGGTCGCAAATCTCGAGCAGGCGGAGTTTTCCGCGCTTGAAGACGTCAATCGCGCCGAGAACAACCTAAAGAACCTAATCGCTGAAAATCAGACGGCGCCGATTTGGAACACGTCGCTCGTCCCGACCGACGATGTTGATTTGACGGTGCCGCCGGTTGTTTTGCCCGATGCGATGAAAGCAGCGCTGGAGAATCGGCCTGAGTTGAAGCAATCGGATTTGGCCCGCGAGATCAATCAGCTCGATCAGAAGCTGTATCGCGACCTGACGAAGCCGCAGGTCGATCTCGTCGGCAGCTACGGCATGGTCGGCAATGCCGGAACGGTAACGTCAGCCACCAGTCCGTTTACATCCAGCAACGATCAACTACGCGCGCGGGTGAACGAGCTTTCGGTGTTGAATGGATTACCGTCGCTGCCCGCGCCACCAACCGCAACTATCCCTGCAAACTTGATCGGAGGTTATCCGCAATCGCTCGCAAATCTCGGTACAAATGACTTCAACAACTTCCGCGTCGGCGTCACGTTCAGCTTCCCTCTGCGCAATCGAACGGCGGAGGGCCAGCTTGCGCATTCGCTCATCGAAGGTGACCGCATCGCGACCCAGCGCCAGCAACTCGAACAGTTGATTCAGGTCGAAGTGCGCAACGCGCTTCAATCCGTTACGACCGCCGAAGCGCGTCTGCGCTCTGCGGCGGTCGCGCGCGAGAATGCTGAACAGCAGTACGAAAGCGAGAAGCGCAAACTCGACGTCGGCCAGTCGACCGTTTTCCTCGTGCTCGAACGTCAGACTGCGCTGACGATTGCTCGCGGCAACGAACTGCGCGCGCAGACTGACCTGAACAAAGCCATCGCCGAATTACAACGCGCCACCGGCAATTCTCTTAGCGCGAACAATGTAAGGCTTCAATAGGGGCCATTCGGCTATTGCAAAACTGTTCGGGTCCGCCCTCGCGAGTTGGTCACCCGCCGCTGCTGTACGATCTTTCCGAATAATCTCCGTCCTGTCATACAACCCCGCCAACAGCGCGACTAATACCCTGAATACCACGAGAAAGCTTCAAGCTATACCGCAGCGTCTCGACCCATTCGGTTCTCTGAATGTGCCTCGGAAAGTGAAGAAGTCATGCGAAGAGCCAGGTTTTCGCGAGCCAGTCAGCGAGGAATTCAGTTTTCGTTCCGCGAGCCGCGACGCATCAAGTTTTCGTTAGTCTCGGCACCAGCCATCAAAGTTTCATAGGCCTGCCTGCTCCTGGTCGTGAGCCTGTCGCTTGTCGGAAATAAAGCATTTCGCAGTTTCACCGCCGCCGGCCAAAGCGCATCGCTCGCGACACCGGCGAATCTGAGCGCAACTGACAACGCATACGCCACTAAGGTCGCCGTTACCTGGGACGCCGTCCGCGGCGCGACGCTCTACCGCATTTTTCGCAACGCGACAAACAATTCAGCGACAGCATCCGCAGTGGGCACAACGCCGCAAGCGATATTTTTCGACACGACTGGCGCGGCAAATCAGAATTTCTTCTACTGGGTGCGCGCCGAAAACGGCAGCGTCGTCAGCAACCTGAGTCAGCCCGATCAAGGTTCGCGCACCGGCGCGAACATCCTTGGCCCGCTTGCGCCGCTTGAGCCTCCCCCAGCTCCGCTCGCAAACCAAGTAACCGCGGCAAAGGCATATCTCGGCAAGGCGCTCTTCTGGGACGAACAGCTTTCGTCAACGCGCACCGTCGCGTGCGGCACCTGTCACTTCGCGACGAATGGCGGCTCGGATTCTCGAGCCATCGTCAACAGCACGCGATCAACGAATCCCGGTACGGACGGAATCTTCAACACGGCTGATGACGTGTTCGCGTCACCAGGTGTCATCAGCAACAACAGCGATGGCACTTACAACTGGTCAGCGACATACGGATTTCGCGAACAGGTGACGGGACGCAAGTCCAGATCATACGTCGATGCCGGCTATTCGAACTCGCTGTTCTGGGACGGACGCGCAACATCGACGTTCACCGATCCGATCGGCGGTGGCGTCGTGCTGCAAAATGGAGCAGCGTTGGAAAGCCAGGCGATTGGCCCGCCGGTCAGCTCTGCGGAGATGGCGCACGCGAACCGAACCTGGAACGATGTTGCGGTGCGAGTTGCGCAATCGAAGCCGCTCGCAGTTTCGCCTTCTGTCCCCCTGGCATTGAACAACTGGATTGACGGCCGTACGTATCCCGAACTATTTGAAGAAGCTTTTGGCACACCCGAAGTCACGCCGGCGCGCATCGCGATGGCCATCGCGACGTTCGAGCGCACCGTCTATTCGGATCGCACGCCGTTTGATCAAGCTGTCGCACAAATCGCGCCGCTTGACGCTGCCGAAATTCGTGGCCAGGGCGTTTTCAATCAGTCGCGGTGCAACGTCTGTCATGCAGGCAGTCTTTTTTCCGACAACGCATTTCACAACATCGGCGTGCGGCCACAGTTTGAAGACACCGGTCGCTTTCAGGTGACGGGCAACCCGAATGACATTGGCGAATTTCGCACGCCGAGCCTACGCGATGTTGGACTGCGCGGGCCTTACTTTCACAACGGTCGCTTTGCGACGCTCGAAGATGTCGTCGAGTTTTACAATCGCGGCGGAGATTTCGACGCGCCCAACATCAATCACAATTTGATTCGGCCACTAAATCTGACG
>DASYTZ010000112.1:0-5557 GCA_036001745.1 Pyrinomonadaceae bacterium | reverse complement strand
ACACATGCCCACCGCGCCCGCCAACAGAATTCGCGGCAAGCGAAGATCGATAAGAATCGCCTGCTCCTCAGAAGAGAGTCCGCAGTCTGATTTGCCTGTCAAAGCGCATAGCGATGCCGCCAGTGGCAGACGCTGACTGCCGGTGACCGAGGCAATGACAAGCACAATGACCAACAGGAGAAGAAGCCCGCCGCAAACCATCAGGGCGCGACTGAGCGTCGCTCTTCCAGGTTGGTTTGGTCTTGATCCCGCGTTCATCGAGTTACTTGAATACCTCCGGGTGCAGCGCGCGCGCCATCTCCTCCAATCCGTCAACCAGACGCGGACCGGGACGCTGTAAATGGTCTTCGTTAATTTTGTAAACTCGATTGCTCAAGACCGCGGGCGAGTTTCGTAGCGGCGCGACGGCAGTTGAATTCGCACCTCCCATCGAACCGCCGGTTGGCAGAATGATTGCGTCAGGTCGCGCGGCCAGCGCAGCTTCGTCGCTGAATCGTGGAAAGGCGCCGGGCACATCAGCAGTCACTGAAACGCCGCCGGCGCGTCGGATTAGATCAGTCTGAAAGGCGTCGCGCCCGATCGTGTATAACGGCGAATCCGACACCTGATAAAACACTCTGACTGGTTTTGCGTTTGCGACCGCCGCACCGACTGTCGCCGCGCGCCGCCGCAGGTCGGCAGCCAACTTTGCTGCCTGTTCGTGATGGCCGAACAAGTCTCCGAGAGTCTCGATTGAGCGAAAGACTTCCTCCAGACTACCTGGATTTGTCACGTAAACGGTGATGCCTTGTTGGTCAAGCTGTTTGGTGAAAGCTTCGAGTTCAGAGGCGGTCGACACCAGCACGACTTGAGGCTTCAGTGCAATGATGCGCTCGATGCTGGGATGCAGCGTGTCGCCAACTTTCGCAACGTTCTTCGCTTCAGCCGGGTAATCACAGAAAGTTGTGTCACCAACCAAGTGATCGCCGGCGCCGACCGCGTAAATAATTTCGGTGAGATTGGGTGCGAGGGAAACGATGCGATCAATTTTCTGCGGAAGACGGACGCGCCGGCCCGCCTCGTCGGTGACTTCGTAAGTTTGCGTGTATGAAAGGTTCCTTTGGCCATACTTGTTGCATGAGGTCGTCGCTATTAACGCAAATGAAACAAGAATCCCCAGCATCCAAGCAAGACGACAAGTTGAACCCAAGTCCGCGAAGCGGACGAACGAAAATAGCCCAGCACCTTCAGTGCTGGGACTATCAGAAATCATTCGATCCTGAGCCCGTGAAACGGGCGACAGAAATATGCGGTTAGCTGATAATTTGTCGTGTCGTCTATCGTCCGCTTCGCGGACTGGGATTCTAAGCCATCGGATCCCAGCGATGAATCGCTGGGCTATTCTCGTTCGTCCGCCTTGCGGACTCTTAAGATTCTGAAACTTAAAACTCAAAATCCCGTCACTTTCTGCCGCGCGATGGGCGACAGGTAGCGACGGGATCTTTTACGAGAAAAATTCCCACTGCGGCCTGAACACCTTTTCGCGGGCGTTCAAAAGCTGCGTTACATTCAGGCAGGTCTCCTGGCTTTGTCATCGCTCAAGACTGGCGATGAGCTTCACAGTGGCGCGACCGCGCGGGATTCTCACCCGCTTCCCTATTCTCCCCGCTTTTATGCGGGGCACCTGAACGCATTATCAAAAATCAGAACAGCTAGCGCGGCGGACGATACCACTGGCCCGTAACGGATGTCAATGTAAACTCAAAGCGCGGGTAGTGTCCTAATTTGAACTTCCTCCCTCGTTTCTGTGGTACAGCAATTGTCTCGCCTCGTCATTGCGTCATTGTCTCACGTTCAGCATCGGTGATATAAACGAAAACACCATCAATGTCTGTCCCTTTGTCAGATTGCGAACCGGGTGAGTGGTATGTAGTGGTCAGTTGCGAGAAGTGTAAGCATCGCGAGGCGCTCTTTCGTGACACCGCCAAAGGCGAATCAACGCTCACTGAAACCTACGGCCACCGTTGCCCAAAGTGTCAACACAGAGGCAGGTATGGCCCCGAAAAGTTAGAACGATATCAGCACCGAGCTTTAGAGGCTGACGTTCCTTAGCTGAGAAACAAGGCGCGGGGTTTCGGCCTCGCCGCGTCGTAGCCATCACCGTTCCTTACTCAAATTAGGACACTACCCCCAGCGCGACCCGCGTTGCTTGCGCAGCGCCACTCAAGTAACATTTGGCCGCTAACAATTCACCCATGATCAAAACTGTCGAATGGACTAAAGAAGGCGTTCGCATGCTCGATCAGCTCCTGCTTCCAAACGAGGAAAAGTATGTGACGCTTTATTCGTATGAAGAGGTCGCGGACGCAATCAAAAGCATGATGGTGCGTGGCGCGCCGGCAATCGGCGTGGCCGCGGCGATGGGGCTTGCACTTGGCGCTACGCAATCCGTCAGCACTTCTCTCCCCGATCTCGAATTCGACTTCAAGTACATGTGCGACGTGATGGCTGCGACGCGTCCTACCGCGGTCAACTTGTTTTGGGCAATCGAGCGTATGCGCGGTGTTTTTCAAAAGGCGAAGTCTGAAGGCGTACGTGACATCGAAGAGGTGAAGAGCCGTCTGGTGAAAGAAGCACTGGCGATTTTTCAGGAAGATATCGATTCGAATCGAGCGATCGGTCGATACGGCGCGGAACTAATCAATGACGGCGCGACCGTTTTGACGCACTGCAATGCGGGGGCCTTGGCTACCGCGGGAGATTACGGCACTGCGCTCGGCGTGATTCGTGGCGCAGTCGATGCCGGCAAACGCGTCGCCGTAATTGCTGACGAAACACGACCGTTCCTGCAAGGCGCGCGACTCACCGCGTGGGAGTTGAACAAAGACAACATTCCGGTCACGGTGATCACTGACAACATGGCCGGCCACGTGATGAAGCAAGGCAAAGTCGATTGCGTCGTGGTGGGCGCTGATCGCATTGCCGCGAACGGAGACGCCGCCAACAAAATCGGAACGTACATGGTCGCGGTGCTGGCGAAGCAACACAACATTCCATTCTACGTTGCCGCCCCGATCTCGACTGTCGATCTCTCGACCGCTACCGGCGAAGACATTCCCATCGAAGAACGCGACGCAAGGGAAGTTACCCACATGCGCGAACATCAATTGACGCCCGAAGGTGTCGACGTGCATAACTTCGCATTCGACGTGACGCCGAATGAATTCATCGCGGCGATCATTACGGATCGCGGAGTCGCTCGTTCTCCGTACACCGAAAGCCTCCGAACTTTGGCCAACGCGCGTTCTGCCGGCGCGCCATAATACCGCGGGAGGCGCTCAATCAATCCGAACATCAATCAACTGAAACTTTCGCTGCCGCCGAACTTGGCCAAGGCGGTCGAAGCGGCGCTCGACGATTGGCAAACAAACCGAAAAGTCGAAAGGCTCTGGTCGCGCGACGCTACGTTGTGGACTGGCAAGGATGAAGACAAATGGCTGGGCTGGCTCGACATCGTCGAGGAGCAGCAAAAGACAAACAGGCGGTTCACAAACTTCTCGGCTGAAGTTCGAGATGCCGGATTCACGCACGTACTGCTTCTCGGCATGGGTGGGTCTAGTCTATGTCCCGAAGTTCTGCGGAAATCATTCGGCCGGATCGAAGGGTTTCCGGAGCTTCATGTCCTGGACTCAACTGATCCGCAGCAGGTCAAGACGTTCGAAAACAAAATCGATCTGACGAAGACGCTATTCTTTGTGTCGAGCAAATCAGGCACGACACTCGAACCGAACATTTTCAAGCAATACTTTTTTGCACGCGTGACGGACGCAGTGGGCGAAGACACGGTCGGCAGCCATTTCATCGCCATCACCGATCCCGGTTCGAAATTGCGACAGGAAGCTGAGAATGACGGCTTTCGGAAGATTTTTCTCGGCGTTCCGAGCATCGGCGGACGCTATTCTGCCCTTTCAGACTTCGGCATGGCACCGGCAGCGGCGATGGGAATTGATGTCGCAAGGTTTCTCGATCGTACTAGCGAAATGGTCAGTGCCTGTGGCGCGGCTGTGGCAGCCAAAGACAATCCCGGCGTAATTCTCGGCGCGATTCTGGGAACCGTGCATAACCACGGCCGCGGCAAAGTGACAATTGTCGCTTCGCCGGGGATTTACGATCTCGGCGCGTGGCTGGAACAATTGCTTGCCGAATCGACTGGGAAGAGCGGCAAGGGTCTGATCCCGGTCGATCGCGAAGCGGTCGGCGCGCCATCCCTTTACCGCGATGATCGCGTGTTCGCGTATCTGCGGCTGGAATCGGCGCCTGACCCGTTGCAGGACGCGGCGATCGCTGACCTTGAAGAATCGGGCCAGCCCGTGATCACAATTTCGCTTGATGAAGTGTACGATCTAGGCCAGGAGTTCTTCCGTTGGGAATTCGCCACGGCTGTGGCCGGCTCGATCATCGGCATCCATCCGTTCGATCAGCCCGATGTGGAAGCAAGTAAAATCGTGACGCGAAAACTGACTGACGAGTACGAAAAGACGGGTTCGCTGCCGGCAGAGAATCCTTTCTTCGAAGGTGAAGGCATTAAGTTGTTTGCCGATGAAAGGACGGCCCGTGAGCTGAGTGCTTCCGCGAGCGGTGCTTCGTTGGGAAGTTATCTAAAGGCCCATTTGGATCGTTTGAAGCCGAATGACTACTTTGCGTTACTCGCGTACATTGAAATGAACGATGAGCACGAGCGGCTTCTGCAATCAGCTCGTCATGCCGTTCGTGATTCAAAGCATGTCGCGACCTGCCTCGGTTTCGGTCCGCGATTTTTGCATTCGACGGGTCAGGCGTATAAAGGTGGGCCGAATACGGGAGTGTTCTTGCAGATAACCTGCGATGACAAGAACGATTTGCTGGTGCCGAATCAAAAATACACTTTCGGCGTGGTGAAGGCTGCACAGGCACGCGGCGATTTCGAAGTATTGGCAACGCGTGGGCGAAGAGCTTTGCGAGTTCATTTGGGCGCGGATGTATCGAGCAGACTACGTAAACTACGTGCGGCAATTGACGCCGCGATTCGTTAGACCGTTCTTGTATTCCTCTGTGTCCTCTGTGGTAAATCAAATCTGAACCACAGAGGACACGGAGGAAGAAGGCCACAATCATGCAACTGGGAATGATCGGTCTGGGCCGGATGGGCGCCAATATGGTGCGGCGCTTGATGCGCGGTGGTCACGAATGCGTCGTGTGGGACATGAATCCCGCGAGTGTCCAGGAACTAGCGAGCGAAGGCGCAGCGCCCTCAACATCGCTCGAAGATTTCATCCGCAAGCTAAACAAACCTCGCGTGGTTTGGATTATGGTTCCGGCCGGTGATGCAACGGAAAGAACAGTGAACGATCTTGCTGCGCGACTCGAGCCAAATGACATTATCATCGATGGCGGCAACTCGTACTTCAAAGATGACGTGCGCCGCTCGAAGGCGCTGCGCGAAAAACAAATCAATTACGTCGATGTCGGGACCAGCGGCGGCGTGTGGGGCCTGGAACGTGGCTACTGCATGATGATTGGCGGGCCGAAAGAAACTGTC
>DASYTZ010000111.1:0-3385 GCA_036001745.1 Pyrinomonadaceae bacterium | reverse complement strand
CCGAGGTCGGTGATCGTGTAGGTGGTCCCTGACTGCGCATGGCTACGTCGCGTGGATAACGTCCCCAGCGTTGTCGCGGCCAGCACGCAAACGACTGCGAATTGCCACGTTTTGAAACGACGTTGGGGTGATGCCTTCACTTAAATTTATGCGACGGGAAAAATCAGGAAATCCGCGGCCGGCTCACTCAACCAAGCGACCGGCAATCGGTCGAGGCTAACAGAAGAGCAGTTATCGAAAAGAGACTTTAATTGCGGTTACAGAGCAAGTCAACCAAAGAAAAGGCCCTAAGTTTTATTAACACCTCGCTCCAGCAAAGGGTGCAAGACGAGCGCCGGAGGCGCGAAATGTTTATAGACCTGATCCTCTTGAATAACGCGGTAGGTCTGTGCGAACTATAAACATCTGGCCGCTATGCGGCCGTCTCGACGGTTGAATCCCTTGCTCAATGAGAACCGCGCCACACGTCTTCGTAAATCTCCAACGTCAATTTAGCCGTTTGTTCCCATGAGAACGTCGCCGCGTGGGCATGACCTTTCTTCGCCAAGTGCTCGCGTTCGGTATTGCCCTCCAGCAGTTCAATGATCGCTTTCGCGAGCTGCGTTTCGTCGAGCGGATCAACCAGCCGAGCGTTATCCTTCAGAGTTTCTTCCAACGCCGGAATGCGACTGGCGATGACCGGCGCGCCGCAAGCCATCGCCTCCAGTGGCGGCAAGCCGAACCCTTCGTAAATGGACGGATATGCAAACAGCTTGCACGACGAATAAAGCGCGCGCAGATCGTCATCATTCAGGTAACCAGTCATTCGCAGTCGATTGCCGAAGTTTGCCGCGGCAACGAATCGATCAAGTTCGTCAGTCAGCCAACCTGCGCCGCCCGCGATCACGAGCTGCGGCCGATGCTGCGTCTCTCGCAGGACGGAATCGAACGCGCGCACCAGTGTCGGGAGGTTCTTGCGCGGTTCGATCGTGCCGACGAAAAGAATGAAATCGTTTTCAATGCCAAACCGCTGTCGCACTTCCGCGGTATTTTCAAAATGGATCGGCTGAAAACTTTTCCGCGGTGCTTCTGGCGTAACCGCGATTCGGCTGGGGTCGATCCTAAATCGGTCGGTGACTTCGCGTTTGACTGCGTCGGTCGGCGTGATGATACGCGTCGCGGCGCGCAACATTATCGGCAGGCGCCTTTGCGCGCGGCGCGCGAGCGTCTCTTCATGTTTGTCGGCGTGCGTGAAGACCGAAAGGTCGTGCACCGTGACGATGTTACGTCCACGGTTCCACAGCGGCACTTCATAATTCGTCCCGTGAAAAATATCGAGCGACGAACGTTGCATATAAAGCGGCAGTCCGACGGACCACCAACGTCGAGTGATGAAGTTTGTATTCACCGTGACTGCCCGAAGATTTGTGATTGATTCGATCTCGTCAGTGGCTTGTGACGGGAACGGTTCAGGCGCGAGCAGTTCAAAGGAATGCTCAGGCCGGAAACCAGCCAAAGCTTTCACCAATTCGAAGGTGTAATGACCGACGCCGGTTTTTGGCCTGAAGAGCGGATAGCCGTCGAATCCTATTCGCATTTGTACGGAATCAGTCAGCTTGCGAAGTACGGTTCGACAGAGACGATATCATTGCCGCGGATTTTATGAGAGGTGGCGGGCGGCGGCGTGTTAGAATTCCACGCGCTCTCCAGCGTCGCGTCGCCCCCCCTCGTCCAGGGATTCAGATGATTCGCAAATTACCCGGCCTGTTTGTTCTCGCAATGTCGCTTGTCGCTGGAATTCTGCCGGGTCACGGGTCTTCAGCCGCATCCCCCGAGCCCACGGGCTTTGGTGAGCATCGCTGGCTCAGAAATCCAATTATTGTTTCGCTATCCAGTTCGATGGATGCGCCACCGTCGAATATCAAGCCCGGCAGCGATGTGAAGGCGGCAGTGCAGCATGCGTTGCAAAGCTGGTCGGATGCCGCGGGCATTCAGTTTCTCGAAACCTCTTCGGCGAACGAAACCATCAGTCCGGCAAACGAAGGCGACGGAGTCAACTTGCTCACGGTCTCTGCCGCGAACGCTTCGGAGTTTGCCGCGTCAGACGCGCCGGCGCGCACGCGAGTGTTCTACGACTCAGGCGGTGCGATCGTCGAGGCCGACATCGCTTTGAATCCCACCGCGCAGTTTTCGGATGACGGCACTCCCGGCACCTACGATTTGGAATCGACGTTCGCGCATGAGATTGGACACTTAATCGGCCTCGAGCATTCGGCGGTGATCGGCGCAACCATGCAGCCGCGGCAAGCATTGAACGGTGTGTACGGCTTGCCGGCGTTTACGCAGCGAAGTTTGTCGGAAGACGACATCTCCGGCGCGCGCGCATTGTATGGCCGGCGCGGAAGCTGGTCTTCGATTTCAGGGCGGTTAACCACGAACGTAACCGGGCGTGCGCGATCGATCTTTGGCGCGAATATTTTTGCCGAGGACGTTGCGACAGGGACCGTCGTCGGCAGCAGCATCAGCTCGACTTCAGGAACGTATCGCGTTCAGGGTTTGCGTGCCGGCGTTTACCGCGTGTTTGCGCAGCCGCTTGAGGGTCCAGTGTCGGCGCAAGACATCGGCGCCAACGGCTCGCAGGCTGGGTTGATCGAAACCACGCCGCCATTTCGCAGCTTCGTTGCGTCAAGTTCTTCGCCCTCGCAATCGCTGAACGTCGGCGCGAGTTCAGCGATTCGGCTGAGCTATTTCGTTTTCTCGCGCTCGCCAGTGTTGATGCCACGCTTAATTGGAATGAACGGGGAGCTCTCAACCGCGCCGTTGCCGCTACGACCGGGCGAGACGTTTTCAATTTACGTTGCGGGCGAAGGGCTGGACGACATTACTTTGGATGGCATCTCGATCAGCTCGCCGTTTATCAGCGTCGTTGCAAACTCTCTGAGTGAAGTCGATTTCGTCACAGCGTATCCCGCGATCAGTTTTGATATTGCCGTATCCGCGGACATTCAACCCGGCGACTTCACTATTCGACTCCAATCGTCGAATGGCGAGCTGGCGTTTTTGCCGGGCGCGCTAACTGTCGAAAGGTGAGTCGGAGCTGTATGAAAAAGACGCGTTGATGATCAAGCAAGCAACGGATCCCTTCTTCACACTCGAGAATAACCCAGAATGCCGTCACGTCGGCCTGTCGCTTCGCGCAGCCACACCAGAGGACGAGTCTCTCTTGTTGGAAATCTATGCCGGCACGCGCCTGGCGGAGCTGGAGTCTGTCCCGTGGGACGTCAATCAGAAGCGCGCATTCATCAAAATGCAATTTGACGCGCGCCAAGGACAGTACCGCGAGGCTTACCGCAACGCAGTTGGCAGTATTGTCCTTCAACATGGCCAGCCAATTGGCACAATGCTC
>DASYTZ010000110.1:0-8403 GCA_036001745.1 Pyrinomonadaceae bacterium | reverse complement strand
ACATGCTCGTATCACATGCCGCAGGAGATGTTTCTGGAAATCATCGCTGACGCGGCCCTCGATGCGCGCCGGCGATTGCAGATTGTCGAGGTGCGCGGGCAATCAAGCGATCATGCGGTATTGATGGGAGTGCCGGAGACGCATTACTTGAAGTGCGTGATTGCGCGCGTGATTGAGTGAGCTAGAGACGGGCGAACCATGCCTCGTATCGGTCCTTTGAGAATTTCAACCAATCATGAAAAGCGTTATGAAAAGCGTTGGGGTCAACTCGCCGGTTGCGATGCTGAAATTGTGTGACGTCGTTTAGCACTTCATCTCTGAGGCCTTTCATGGCGATCTCGATCAAGTTCTTTGCCTTCCGCTGATTCATGTCCGGCGTAGTTGGGAATTTGCCGAGAAGATCCTGAACGGAAGCAGGATCTGCTGCGAGACTTAGTGCAGCTACCTCGCCTTTGAGCCAACCAAGGGTTGAGGATGCCGAGTCACTCGCGGCTAACGATCTTTCAAATAAGTCTACAACCCTTGCCAACTGGATCTTCCTGCCCTTCTGAAAACCTGTGAAAGCGATCGCCGCATCACTATCGCCTTCGAATGTTCCGTCGTCGAATACGGCGGTCGAGATCTGGATGACTTGGTTTGGCAGAATCGTTGGCGCGTAGCCATCTGGTGACGGCGTGGCCCTCGTCGCGATCCTGGCGGTGAACTGATAAGTGCCGCTCGGAACGATCAGCGGCTGTCCTTCTTTTCCTTGCGGCATGCTCATGATTTGAGGGCGTCCACCCTGAACGACTTGCGCGTGCAACGCGCTGACGTTCTTCATGGATACGTTCCGAACCAAGACTTCATAAGACGGCAGCGTGGACATGTTCGGCTGCATGACAACGACTTCGATCGATTTGGCTTTGCTGGTGAACTGAGGGACTTCGGCGACTGAAGGAGTTAGCCGCACGACCTTAATCTCGAATGGCTCGACGCCGACCTGCGCAAGCTCTCGCACAGTGACTTTCTCGCCTTCGTGAAGCACGTAAGAACTTATCCTATTTTCCTGCTCGCGCAATTTGCCGAGAAAAACGGAGACCCACACGCGGATACCGTCTTCGGCCAACGCCGATTTGATATCGACGGCTGTGACCGCTGGCGATCCTGGCGGTTGCGCGAAACCACGGACGTGACCGAACCGCGCGTACCACGCGCCGCGCGGCGATGCTGCCGGAACTGTTTGATAAGCCGGTGCTTCCTTTGGATAAAAGTGTACTTCCAGTGCAAGCTGAGTAGGCTCAGAATTGATTTGTTGAGCCGTCGCCGCGGGAGCGAGGGTGATAGCGATGATCAAAAAACGAAGCAGAGTTCTAAGTGAAATCATGGCGCCTCCTATGAAAGCGGAAGGCGAAGGTGAGTGTAGTTTAATCAAGTTCGTCGATAGAAGCCAGAACCGCTAGCTGTGAATTTCAGTCACTACCAGCGGTTCAGTTACAGAACCAGAGCGGATCATTGAATCAGTCTAACGATCGACCTCGCTGCCGCTCGAGTTTCAAACAGATGAGCTAGAAAGAATCTAGGGCTGCATTCCTGGGTCAGCTTCTACGACAACCTTCGTCGTGTAGTCTTTTCCATTCACTGACAGCTTCACGTTGTAAGTGCCCGGTTCGAGCAGCGGGCCTTGGTTGAATAATCCACCGAAGCCGCCGCCGCCACCTCCACCGCCGCCGCCGCCACCAAATCCAGGCGGCAGGTTGGCGGGACGCGGAGGCGGATTGCCGCGCATGTTCCACTGCACGCGATTAATGCCGACGTCTTTCGTGCCGACGATGTTGCGCACCACTTTGCCTGAGTAGTCGGAAATCGTAATGCTCACTTCACCCGACGGCGCCGCTTTCAGGTAATAGCTAATCGCGGTGCCTGGCTGCGGGTTTGCCGCACGGAAAACTTTCGCGCCGCCAGTGTATCGACTGAGACGAACATCGTTCAGCCACTGCGTTGCCGGACGCACGTCGAACAGAAATTCGTCTTTGTCGAGCACTTTGCTGCGCGAGAGTTGCTGCAAAGGGGTGATATCGTCGAGGATGAAAATGCCGCGCGCGTGGGTGCCGACGATTAGATCGTTATCGCGCGGATGGACCAAAATGTCGTCGACCCGCAAGGTCGGAAGTCCGGACATGAACGGCTTCCATTCGCGGCCGCCGTCGAGCGAGATGTAAAGACCGAAGTCAGTGCCGACGTAAAGCAGATCCTTGTTCTTTGGATCTTCACGAATCACGTTCACGGGTGCGGACGTCGGCAGATTGCTGACAACAGAACTCCACGTCGCGCCGTAATCGCGCGTGACATAGAGATAAGGTTTCAAGTCGTCAAAACGATGACCGTCGACAGCGAGATAAGCCGTGCCGGGGTCTGTACGCGACGGTTCAATGCGATTGATGTGATACATCTCGCCGGATTTCTCTGCGAGAATCGGAATGTTCTTCGAGATATTCGTCCACGTCGCGCCACCGTCGCGGCTAACCTGAACATTGCCGTCGTCGGTGCCGACCCAAATGATTCCAGGCATCACGGGAGATTCAGCAATGACGGCGATGTAGCTGAAGGCCGTGTAGCCATCATTCTTCGAAGCCATGGGCTCGTTGCCTTTGACACCCATGATCGAAAGTTTATTTCGATCGATGTGCTTTGTCAGATCCGCCGAAGCCGTCCACGTGTCGCCGCGGTCGAGCGATTTGAAAAACCGGTCGCCCCCGACATACAGAATGCGCGGGTTGTGCGGCGACATTACCAGCGGCGTGTTCCAATAGAAGCGATAGGTTTCGCCCGGAGGCGGCGCCGGCACAACGTTCGATGGCCCCAAATTCCCGCCAAAACCGCCAAATCCCTGCTGTTGCGCGAGCGCTGCCAGAGCGGCCTGTGGGTCCTGAGGCTCAGGCGACGCGCCGGGCGAAGGCGACGCGCTGGGACTTGCTCCCGGCCGCGCTCCACCACGCCGCGGTGTGCCACGAGGCCGAATGTTAACGCTGCGCCCCGTACGCAGATCAATCCGACTCATGTTTCCGTTCTGCGACTCCGAATAGACGATGTTGTAGTCACTAGGGTCGGCTTGCGAATAGAAGCCATCGCCGCCACCTGTGCGATACCAGTCGGCGTTCGTAATGCCCGCCGGATTGCGCGTCTGACTTGGTCCACCCCATGATCCGTTGTCCTGCAATCCACCGTAGACGTAATAAGGCTTGCGCATGTCCGCCGCGATTGCATAGAAAAGCGACGCGGGGATCGTGTTGACGAATTCCCAGGTCGCGCCCTGATCGTAAGTGATATCCAGACCACCATCATTGCCGATCAGAATGTGATTGCCGTTTTTCGGATCGATCCAGATCGCATGATGATCGCTGTGCGCAATTCCCGGTTGCAGCGAAGTGAATTTCTTTCCGCCGTCGGTGGACTTGCTGAAGTTCAACCCGCCGACAAAGACGTTTTCCGGATTGCTGGGATCGACACGAATCTGGCTGTAGTACATTGGCCGATTGTTTTCGTTGCTGACGATGTGCCATGTCTTGCCCTTGTCATCCGATCGCCAGACCCCGGGCTTCTTCGGATCGATGGGCGTAGGTGTCGGAGACGCGCCGGGCGTTGGCGTCGGCGAGGGCGTCGGCGTGGGACTGGCTCCGCCGCCGGCAATTGTTTCTTCTCCACCTGTGCCGGTGCTGGCGCCAACTTCCATCTGGGCGTAAATCACGTTGGGATTCGATCGCGACACATCGATTCCGATCCGGCCCAGCAACCCTTCGGGAAAGCCGTTGCCCTGAATCTTCGTCCAGGTTTTGCCTGCGTCACTAGTCTTCCAAACTCCCGATCCGGGTCCGCCGCCGTTGAATCCCCAGGACGTTCTGCGCCGCTGGTACGAAGCCGCGTACAGTGTCTTGCTGTCCGACGGATCCATGACGATGTCTGTAAAGCCGGTGTCTTCGTCGATGAACTTCACGTTCGTCCAGGTCTTGCCGCCGTCGGTTGTTTTGTAAACGCCGCGCTCCTTATTCGGTCCAAATAGATGGCCGAGTACTGCGACGTAAACTGTGTTCGCGTCTTTCGGATCAATCACTATCCGGGCAATCGTTTGCGAGTTCTCGAGCCCCATTCGCGTGAACGTTTTTCCCGCGTCTGTCGATTTGTAAATGCCGTCGCCAAACGTCGAGCTCTGCCGGTTGTTTGCTTCGCCGCTGCCCACCCAGACGATGTCAGGGTTCGATGGCGCGACGGCGATATCTCCAATAGATGCAGAGGAATAACGCTCGAAAATGGGTTGAAAAGTCGTGCCGTTGTTCGTAGTTTTCCAGACGCCGCCAGTCGCGAATCCGACGTAGCAAATGTACGAGTTGCTCTCGACACAAGCGATGTCGTCGATGCGACCACCCATGCTGGCCGGCCCGATCGCCCGAAACACAAATCGCCGCAGCATCGGATCAGAGGACCAGTTGACCGGCGTCGGAGTTGGGCTTGCGGCCGGCGTCGCAGTCGCAGTCGGAGTGGGTGACGGATTCTGCAATGCTGCCTTTGATGTTGGCGTCGAGTTCTCTGCGCTTGCAGCCAACGCGCCGAGCGTGACAGTAGTAAGCGCGAACGCCACAATCGCCAGCAACAAGTGAACGTAGTTATGCCGCGAACGACACGAGTGATTCATATGGGGACTTCCTTTCGAACAAAGGTGTGATCAGAAGCTGCAGCCAAAGATCGCGGCTGCCCTTGAAGTGCTAGAACCCAGAACCGTTAAGACGTCGCGTTAGTCTCGACGGTTACAACTCAGCATCAACAAGCGGCAAACATTTAACCGATCCACCGCAGTTAGTCAAACAAATTTGGTTAGCGCATCGTCGATTTGCTATGTGCGAACAGGCCATCAATTGTTTTGATCGCTAGTTGCTCAGAAAAGCTTGACGAGTCGGACGCGCGCGACTAGAATCGCCTCGACTTACGAATTAAGAGTTCCCCAGATGCTACCGCGAACCCAACGTCAGAAAGAAGTCCTCGATTACATCACGCGGTTTCTCGCGAAGCACGGACACGAACCTTCATACGCTCAAATCGCACGACACTTCGGAGTCAGTTCGAAAGCAACTATCGCCAAGCACGTGGCGGCGCTCGAAAAACGCGGACTGATCAAACGAGAGCATGAGCCAGGTCGGTTCACGCTCGCCGTCAGGATTGAAGAGACTCCAGCCGAAGCGATGTGTGAAGTACCGCTCGTTGGTCGCATTGCCGCCGGCGTCCCCATCGACGCAATCGAAGACCTCGAAATGATTTGCGTACCGCGATTTCTTCTCGGCCGCGTTCGACCTGAGCGAATCTATGGGCTGCGCGTGAAGGGCGATTCGATGATTGACGAGCACATCTGCGACGGCGACATTGCGCTGATTGAAAGTCGCAACGAAGCGCGCGACGGCGAAATCGTCGTGGCGCTGATTGATCGCGCGCGCACTACTTTGAAGCGTCTGTTCAAGCGCGGCGATGAAGTTGAACTGCGACCATCAAACACTGGCTTGGAGCCGATTCGACTGCATGCCTCGCGCGTCGAAATTCAGGGCATTTTCCGCAGTTTGCTGCGGCCTAATGTCTGACCAACAAGGGTCGAATTCCCAAAAACACGAACGATTTCGCTGATTTCTGAACTTTTTGTGTGCCTACAGGAGAGCTAACCATTCATGGGTTTCGCAATCATCCACCACGAGTCTTTAGTCCAGGGAGCCCAGGCAGTCTATGCCGCAATCGGCCTTGGCTGGACGGCTTTGGGTTATGCCGTGCTTCGATTTCTGAAGCGAAAGAAATAGTGTTTAGCGCTTGCGTTTTCTAATCGTCCGGTCTGTATCCTGCTCAAATTCGAACTTGCAGTCCTTTGGCTTCTTGTCCTCACGCAGTCCTAAGAAGATTGGTTGCCGCATGCGCTCGTCCGCTGTCCACTCTGAGAACTTCACTTCCGCGACTAGCTTCGGTTTGATCCACTGCACCGGCTCGTTAGTTTTCGGCTTCACCTTGAACGGGCTGTCGCTGGTCTTGAGCGGCTGCATAAACTTGTAAAGCTTGGCGAGCGTCTGCTCGTTAAATCCTCCGCCCGTGTGCGCGACATAGATCAGATCGTCACCGCGATACAGTCCGACCACCAGCGAACCAAAATATGAACGCGCCCCGCGTGGTTGAGTGTAGCCGCCGATCACAACTTCCGATCGCAAGACGGTCTTGACCTTCAGCCAGTCAGACGAGCGCTTCTGCACGTACTTGCTCGCGGCTCGCTTCGCCATCATTCCTTCAAGGCGAAACTTTTCAATGTGGCGAAAGAACTCTTCGCCCTCAGCTTCGACATGATCTGAATACTTCACGAAGTTCGCTGGGCGAAGAATCTTTTCGAGCAGGGCTTTGCGTTCAACGACGGGGCAGGCGGTTAAGTCGTAGCCATCGAAATACAGCAGATCAAAGACGAAGTACACGATCCGGGCTTTGCTCGCTTTCGCGTAACTACCGCTTCGCAGGCGCAGCTTGTTCTGAAGCAATTGAAAACGCGGCATGCCATGCTCATCCAACGCAACGATCTCGCCATCGACAATCGCTTGCTTTGCTGCGAATTGTTTTGGCAACTTTGCAAGTTCCGGATACTGCGGCGTCATGTTGATTTGATTTCGCGACACTAGCCGCATGTCACCACCATCGATAAAACAAACAGAGCGAAAGCCGTCCCACTTGGTTTCAAAGATCCACTCCGGATCGGAAAATGGCTCGTCAACGAGGGTTGCCAGCATGGGATGAATGATCGCCGGCATCGATGCTTTGCGGGCAGCAGAGCAGATAGCTGTTGGGCTCGGATGTTTACGCTTGGCGGTTCTTTTTGTGAGCATTCGATTAATGATTGAGTTGTCATGTTAGTGTAAGTGGCACAATGACGGGCGGCAAACCGTTCAAACCAACGAAGCAACAGCTCATCGAAGCCGCCGGCAAAACGCTTCCTGACGTCATTGCGCCGAATTTACGAGTGCTCTTCTGTGGAATCAATCCCGGCCTGTACACTGCCGCAGTTGGCCATCACTTCGCGCGACCCGGCAATCGGTTCTGGCCGGCGCTGCACCAATCCGGCTTTACGGATCGATTGTTATCTCCATTCGAAGAGCGTGAATTGCTGAAACTCGGAATCGGCATTAGCAATGTCGTCCCGCACGCGACTGCGTCCGCTTCTGAATTGACTAGACAGGATTTCATTGCCGGCGGCCGAGTCTTGGCAGCGAAGGTAAAGAGATATCGCCCGCGAATCGTCGCGATTCTCGGTGTGGGTGCTTATCGCGGCGCATTCGCGCAACCCAAAGCGCAGGTCGGCGAACAAGAGCAAGAAATTCACGACGCGCGAGTGTGGGTTCTGCCAAACCCGAGCGGGCTCAACGCGAATTATCAATTGCCTGAATTAGTGAAGTTGTTCAGGAAGTTACGTGCGGCGGCTGGATTGTGACTTTACGGATTCGCAATCTCAGCCTTCAGATGCAGGGTCTTGATCAAACGGTGAAGATTGTTGGGGTGAATGCCGAGCGTCTTCGCAGCCTCAGCGTAATTTCCGTTTGCCTGACGCATGGCGTTTAGAATCAGCAGCTTCTTCGCGTCCGTGACGCCCTGATGGTATTGCTTGGCAGTCGAGTCCGGTGCGGCGCTTTCCACCAGTCTTTCTGGTAGATCGTCGACAGTGATCAGCTCTGATGCGCCCAACACGACGGCCCGCTCAATGGTATTTTCCAGTTCACGCACATTCCCAGGCCAATCGTACTGTTGCAGCGCCGCGCGCGCGTCTTCTGAGATGCCCCGCACTTTGCGCTTACATTTCTTGCTGAAGATCGATACAAAGTAATTAGCCAGCAACGAAATATCTTCACGACGGTCGCGAAGCGGCGGCATGACAATTGACACGACGTTCAGCCGGTAATAAAGATCCGCGCGAAACTTGTTCGCTTTGATCGCCACCCCCAAATCCTGATTCGTCGCAGTGATTATTCTCACATCGATCTTGATCGGGCGGGTGCCGCCTACTCGCTCGAACTCTCGCTCCTGCAATACGCGCAGCAACTTTACTTGCATCAGCGGAGTTAGTTCACCCACTTCGTCGAGAAACACCGTCCCACCGTCAGCAATTTCAAGTTTGCCTCGCTTCTGAGCAATTGCCCCGGTGAATGCTCCCTTTTCATGCCCGAACAGTTCGCTTTCGATCAGCGTCTCAGTCAGCGTGGCGCAATTAATCGCTACGAAGGGCTTTGTCGTTCGCGAGCTGTTTGAATGAATCGCACGCGCAGCCAATTCTTTGCCGGTGCCGCTCTCGCCGCGAATCAAAACGGTCGAATCAGCGGGCGCGACTTTGGCGATGAATTGAAAGATGGCCCGCAGCGGTTCGCTCTG
>DASYTZ010000109.1:0-5920 GCA_036001745.1 Pyrinomonadaceae bacterium | reverse complement strand
GATCATCTACGCGTCGAATAACGCCCCAGCGTTCGCGGGAAGATACGCACGCCGGCCGGCATGTCCGTAATCTTCCATTGCTTCGTAGGCGCCAGAATATCGCCGGCCTTCATGCCATAGACAGGTTCGTTGTCGTTGTTGTCCGGCGAAATTGCCACGCCTTTCAGTTCCAATCCGGCGAAAAGCCCTTTGCTGCGCGAGTAAGAAAGGATCTGCGCCTTCAATTGCGCGTCGGTCGAAGCCGAGGCCGATCTTCCCACCGGCCCGGCGGCGGCACTGCCTTCGCCGCCAATTTCAAACTTGTCCTGCATCAGACTTTCCACTGCTCCAGTGTTCATGAAAAGCAGCACCACATCGATTTTTGCCGCGCCGATCTGCAAACCAAAGCTGCCGCCGTTCAGATTGTAGAACGCCGGAGCGCTCCATCCGCCCTTCACCCTCCGGCTGATCACGCCATGGCCCGTGCGCCCGCCGACAATGAAACCTGCCTTGACCACTTCAAAGACGGCGATCGCTTCGGCTTTGTCGAGCAGGCTTTGCGGAATCGCCTTGTCCGGCACGTTCATGACTTCGGTAAAAGTGTCGGAAGCCTTTTGTGCATTCTTTGTCGCGTCCGCAAGCTTCTTCGCGTTCTTTCCCTGCCCGAGCGCTACCGCCGTCGAACTGAGACACATCAACCCGATCAATACAACTATGCTGGCATGAAAAAGTTTTGCTTTAGACATACGAGTCCCCTTTCCTTTCATTGCTGAACTGGGGGATTCTGATAATTCTTGCTCACCTGTTCGCAGGATACTTATAATCGCTCGCCCTGACAAACATGCTTGTTGTTTGACCCCTCTCCCTCTGGGAGAGGATAGGGTGAGGGTTTTACGGTCGCCAGCTAAGTCCCTCATCCCCCGCCCTTCTCCCAAACGGAGAAGGGAGAAAGAGATTCGAATTCAATCAAATGCCGATTGGCACTCCATTCCACGAACGAACACTCGCGCTGTGCGAGAGCCTGAACTATCGCGAGTGGTCAGGTTACTATGCCGTCAGCGCTTACGAGACGCATCACGACCACGAGTACAACGCGATCCGGAATGCCGCGGCACTGATCGATATCTCGCCGCTGTTCAAATATCGCGTGACTGGTCGCGATGCGACGAAATTGGTTGACCGCATCATCACCCGCGACCTGCGCAAAGTTTCCGTCCACCAGGTAATTTACACGCCGTGGTGCGACGAACACGGTAAAGTGATCGACGACGGCACGGTTTCGCGGCTCGAGGAAAATGTTTATCGCTGGACCGCCGCTGATCCGAGTTTGCGCTGGTTCACACAGAACGCCGCCGGGCTCGATGTTCAAATCAAAGATATTTCTGAATCAGTCGCCGCGCTCGCCGTGCAAGGGCCGACCTCCGGACGATTGCTCAAACAAGTCGTCGAAGACGCGGACATCGAAAACTTGAAGTATTTCCGCGTGACGAAAGGTCGGATCGCCGGCGTGCTGGTTGAGATTTCGCGCACCGGCTACACGGGCGATCTGGGCTATGAAATCTGGATAGCGGCGGAAGATGCGCTGAAGGTCTGGGACGCGCTCGTTTTGCAAGGCCGCGCGTTCGACATCAAGCCGACGGGCATGCTGGCGCTTGATGTCGCGCGGATTGAAGCAGGCTTGTTGCTCATCGACATCGATTTCAATAGCAGCAAGAAAGCGCTGATTGAACCGCAGAAGTATTCGCCTTTTGAAATGGGACTCGGCCGGCTGGTCAATCTCGATAAGAACAAATTCGTCGGACAGTCGGCGCTGCTTGAAGAAAAGAAGCGCGGGGCAGCGAAGCAAATTGTCGGGATGGAAATTGATTGGCCTGCGGTGGAAAGGATTTACGAAAGGGTCGGCCTGCCGCCCGCCGTTTCACCTATTGCCTCGCGCGTTGCGGTCCCCGTTTACAGCAACGGCACGCAGCTTGGCAAAGCAACGTCAACGACTTGGTCGCCGACGATGAAAAAAATGATCGCGCTCGCGACGCTCAAAAATGATTTTGCGAAAACAGGTACAAACGTCGAGATCGAGATCACGGTTGAGGCTGTGCGGCATCGCGTGCCCGCGGTGGTAACAAAGACGCCGTTTTATAATCCGAAACACAAGACCGCAATACCTGTTTGACGAGACGTTTACCGCAGAGGACACAGAGGTTTCGCTGAGATCGCAGAGTCGATCCTCTGTGCGCCTCTGCGAAGCCTCGGCGTCCTCTGCGGTAACAATTCTTTAGCTACAATGTCGGTTAACGAAATCATCAATAGCTACGATCCGACCGCGTCGCTCGATCGCGCCGCAACCATTCCCTCGTCCTGGTACACGGACGAACGGATCTTCGAACTTGAGAAGCAAACGGTCTTCAGCCGTTCATGGCAATTTGCCGCACGAGCCGATCAGCTCCGCAAACCGGGCGATTACGTCACAACGGAAATTGCCGACGAACCAATCGCGATCGTTCGCGGTAGCGATGATCAAATTCGCGCCTTCTTCAACGTCTGTCGCCATCATGCCGCGGCCGTCATGACCGAGTCGCACGGCAACGCTCCGCAACTTCGTTGTCCTTACCACGGCTGGACGTATTCGCTCGAAGGCGAGCTGAAAGGAACGCCCGATTTCAGCGGCGTTTGCGATTTCGATCGAAAGAACAATAGTTTAATCCCGATCGATCTCGCAGTGTGGGAGCAATGGATCTTTGTCCGAAGCGGCGGACCACAAGCGCCGCTAAACGAATCAATTAACACTTTTCTTGGCACCGATTTGCCCGACCAAATCGCGGCGCTGGGTCTCCGCAATCTTCACTGGTTCGACCGCCGCAGGTACACGATCGACTGCAACTGGAAAGTCTTTGTCGATAATTATCTCGATGGCGGATATCACGTGCCGCACCTGCACAAGGGGCTGGACAGCGTGTTGGATTACAGCAACTACACAATTGAATGCGGGCAACGACACTGCCTGCAATCGAGTCCGATGGTTTCGACCGGAGAAGCCAAAGTCGCTGCGACGCGCACCGGCGAGCGGGCTCTTTATTACTGGATTTATCCAAACTTCATGATCAATTGCTATCACGGCGTGATGGACACAAACGTCGTCCGCCCGTTGTCAGTAGATCGCACAGAAGTGATTTTCGATTTTTACTTCAACGATGTTTCGGAAGCCGCACGCGAGCAAAACCTGGCGAGCGTGGCAGTCGGAGACAAAATTCAGCAGGAAGACCTCGACATTTGCGCGTCAGTGCAGCGCGGTTTGAAATCGAGCGCGTACAACGCCGGCCGTCTCTCAGTGAGACGGGAAGCCGGCGAACATCTCTTTCACCGGCTGCTGCATGCCGACTTGAAAGCGGGAGTTGAAGCTTCGAACGAGTCTTAGGGAGCGGCCGGTAGTTTCTTGAAACCCTTCTCGAGCGCTTTCCGCAGGCGATCGATCGCGGTCGTTGGGTCGCCCACCAAAATCGGATCGGTATACAGCAAAACTTCGCCGGTGCGGGCGTCAATCATTCCTATTTGCATTTTCAAAAACGCCGGCGCTCCCCCAACGAAAATCGTGAACGCTTTCTTGCCAGAGGTCAGCTTCTGCCCTTGTCCGCGCACGAAGACGATCGCATCGGCGCTCTTGTCAACATTCATGTTCAGAATTTCATCGCCCATCGTGAAGCGGCCCTTCTTTACGTCGCTTCGCTTCTTCATGATTCTTGGCAGCAAGTCGTCGAACTTCGTCTGGAAATCAGCGATGCTGTATTTCGCCTGAGGATCGCCCTCGCCCGATCCTGCCGCTGGTGTGTTCAGTGTCTTGACGTGCTTCTTATTGGCGAGAACCTCGGCGACCATCTTCTCAACGCGTCCACTCAACTCTTCCGACTCGGCGGCCATGCCTTCGGGACCTTTCATGCTGTCGCGCACGACTTCGACCTTGGCCGGCATGATGACGACGTTGTGAATCGTCGTCTCATTTTTCTTGATCTTTGGATGCAGGAACTGCGCGCGAATCGTTAACGGCGCAATTGCGCTGACAACCAGAACGAAAGCAGCAAGGCTCGCAATGCGAAGCCTGCGCGAATTGATAGCGGAAACAGCGGATGTCATTGCGGAGGTCTCCTTAAGGATTCAATTCGTTTCTGAATTCTTTCCCGATCGATCGCATTTGGCGCGAGTTCGACATATTTTTCATATTCGCTGACCGCGTCAGTTTTTCGGTCGAGTTTCTCGTACAACATTCCCTGGCCTCGATGCGCCACCGGCACTGGATTCCCAAAACTTAAGGCGCGCACATACAACTCCTCGGCTTTCTGCGCGTGCTGCTTCCAGTTCTCCTGGCCGGCCGGCGTGGCAAGCAGATCGCGTTCTTCCTCTTCGACAGTTCGCTTCTCGCGTTTCTTCGCCGCGTCTTTTTTCGCGCTGTTGGTGAGTTCCCTCTCCGTCAGTTGCGGCGCGCGCGGCCCAAGCGTGCGATAGCTTTCCGCCAGCCAATACAAGTTTTCGGAATCGGGATGGAAATCGACCAGACGCTGCGCGAGGTAGACGGCCGAACGAAACCGACTGCCGTTGATCGATAGCTGAATATCGTGTCGCATCACCGATTCCATCTGCCGAAAGTACGCCGCTCGTTCGCGATTCAGTTCCATCTGCGGAGTCACTCTGTCGGCGCGCGCTCCAAGATATGAACTCAGATAACTGATTCGCTCTCGCAGCGCGGGATGGTCATTGTAGAACAGCCGTACATTCTCGCCTTCGATGTCCTTGTCGAGCAGCTTCATCACGTTGACCATCTCTTCCGGCGGATACTCGGCGCTGATCATCATGTCGATGCCTTTCAAATCCGCTTCGCGTTCGAGATCGCGGCTGTAACCAAAGATCGTGGCGATAATGATGAAGGGAGCAATCGCCGTAACGACCGAAATCACCGCGCCCACGATTCCACCCGGAGCGTACGCGCCCACCGCAGCCATGACGTTCATCGTTAGGAATTTCTTGCGATTGCTGCGGTTCTGAAGGTACGTGTGCCGGCGCATGACGTGGGTCAACTCATGCGCAATGACGGCCGCGAGCTCTGATTCATTATCCATTAAAGACATCAAACCAGTCGTCACGTAAATCGATCCGTTTGGCAGCGCGAAAGCGTTCGGCTGCGGATCGCGTAACGCGCGAAACTTCCACGTAATGTTTTCCAGCGTCAGGCCCTTGGGAATCAACGATTCGCCAACCCGAAACAGGTAAGCATTCGCCGCTTCGTCTTCGAGCACCAGCCCATCACGTTCAAATCGCCGATCGAGCAAATTCACTTGCTCAAGCAGGTCGAGATCGACTTTGCCGAACTTGAATTCTTCTCTGACCGGTGGCGCGGTGGCTTCAACCGGCGCTTTCTTTTTCTGCGAGAGAGCGACGGGCGCGAACGACGTGAACGCAATGCAAAAGCAGAGCGTTGCGGCGAGTAAACGAATTTTCCTGAGACTCTTCATACCTGTGGCAATTCTCAAATCCTTTCACAGGTCGGGGTTGGCACGAGACTTTCGTTCAACACGGGGTTGATAGTCAAGCTCTCTCGGTGGCCGGATTCAGTCCTGCAATGTTTCCCTGTTGAGCTTGGACTACATGTGTGCTATTGAGAGTCCGGAATGAATGCCCTGCCGATCATCGTTGGCGCGCTGTGCGTGATAGCGATCTCGTATCGCTATTACTCCGCTTTTATTGCGGCGAAGGTGTTGGCACTCGATGATTCGCGGCCCGTGCCGTCAAAAACGATGTACGACGGCCATAATTATTATCCGACGAACAAGTGGGTTTTGTTCGGCCATCACTTCGCGGCCATTTCCGGCGCGGGGCCTTTGGTGGGACCGGTGCTGGCGGCCCAGTTTGGATTCTTGCCGGGACTGCTTTGGTTAGTCATCGGAGTGTGTCTCGG